>ONNU01000023.1 GCA_900319255.1 uncultured Eubacteriales bacterium | reverse complement strand
CCCTTTTCCTTATCTCCCCCCGGGTTCGCTCCACGTGGGTAGGTTTTATCGGATTTCTGCTTTCTGTCCAACGCGCGGAGGATCGGTGTGGTGAGTTGATTAGGAATTTTACCTTCTTTTACCTTCTCAGTCATCTGATTTACTGTCTAATGAAGTATAACTCAGGGAATTAAAACGGAAAAACGGTTCATCTTTTTCCCCCCGCAACCGAGATGTCAGTTTCACGGATTCAGGCAAAAGTCAAAGCTGGGGGGGTTGGGAAATAATGGTGTCTGAGACGGGTTTTGGAAAAGCTACGGAATTGTTTTCACAAATCAAAAAAACCGATGAATTGTTGGATTCACCGGCTTTTTTACGTTATTTTCCCGCTTCTACGCTCGTGAAAGCTTTTGTTATTTGCTGTCTGCGGCAGTTTCGGGAATTTCGCTGACCTTGAAAGCATCAGTCTCTCCAAAGGCTGGCGAAGCTTTTAATACTGCAACAGCACCATTATTGTATCATACGGGATGTATTTTATTCTTGATATCAGCGTTTTCATTGATGCCGAGCTTTTTGTCCCTGCGCTTTTTGAAGAACTTCGGCGCAACCTCCGGGAACTGGGCATATGTGAGTACATCCTCTTCCTGCTCGATCCATTCGGGGATCTCTGCGCGAAGCTTCTCAAGCTCCGGCTCAAGAAGATCTGCCGGACGGCATTCGACCGGCTTCTGATCGCCGATTATCTTCTTTCTGAATTCGGGATCTACCGGAACGGGAGTTGTACCGTATTTTCCTGCAACAAGATCCTTGAATCTCTCGTTGCACATCTTATAGCGCTCGCCAAGAACAATATTGAACACTGCCTGCGTACCTACGATCTGTGAGGTAGGTGTTACAAGCGGCGGATAACCTGCGTCCTTGCGCACTCTCGGAACTTCTTCAAGAACCTCGGTAAGCTGATCCTCCTTGCCTGCCTGTTTGAGCTGGCTGAGAAGGTTGGAGAGCATACCGCCGGGAACCTGATAAATAAGAGCCTTTGCATCTGTCGCAAGCATCTTGGGATCAAGCAGACCGCTCTTTATATATTTCTCCCGCAGTCCCATGAAATATTCCCTGATCTCGGAAAGCTGCACAAGATCAAGACCTGTATCATAATCTGTGCCCTGAAGCGCAGCCACCATTGATTCGGTAGGCGCATGGGAGGTTCCGTTTGCAAGGGGTGACATTGCTGTATCTATTCTGTCACAGCCGGCTTCGATACCCTTGAGCAGGCACATTGAAGCAAGACCGGAGGTATAATGAGTATGCAGCTGCACAGGAATGTCAACAGCCGCCTTGATAGCGCCTACCAGCTCCTCTGTATAATAAGGAGTGAGCAGAGCTGCCATATCCTTGATACAGATGGAATCTGCACCTGCATCCCTGATCTTTTTCGCATACTCTACATAATAATCTGTGGTGAAAACATCCCCTGTTGTATAGCTGATAGCAACCTGCGCTTCAACATTGGGGTTTTCCTTCTTTGCCGCATTTGCTGCCTTGATCGCTGTCTGGAGGTTCTTGATATCGTTAAGGGCATCGAAGATCCTTATGATATCAATACCGTTTGCAACAGAGCGCTGTACAAAATATTCAAGCACATCATCAGCATAATGACGATAGCCCAGCATATTCTGTCCCCTGAAAAGCATCTGCAGCTTTGTGTTCGGGCAGTTTTTGCGAAGAATACGCAGTCTTTCCCACGGATCCTCGTCAAGGAAGCGTATGCAGGAATCGAAAGTTGCTCCGCCCCAGCATTCAAGTGAGTAAAAACCGACTTTATCAAGCTTGTCAAGTATCGGAAGCATATCCTCGATGGGCATTCTTGTTGCGATAAGCGACTGGTGCGCATCACGCAGGACAGTTTCCGTGATCTGTATTTTTTTCTTAGCCATCAGGCTTTCCCCTTTCCTACACTAAGCCCCGCTGCGGCGCGGCTCTTTTTTTGTTAATCCCCAGCACGGATATCATTCCGGGGGAAGCTTTTTTCTTATCATGAAAGAGTAACAAGAAGTGTGCCGGTATTTACGGATTCACCCTTGTTTACATTTACAGAGGCAACTGTACCATCCTTGGGGGCTTTGATCTCATTTTCCATTTTCATAGCCTCGAGGATAACAAGAACATCCCCTGCCTTTACAGCCTGACCTGCCTTTACCGGAACATCAACGATCGTGCCGGGCATAGGTGAATTTACGGGATCGCCTGCTGCTGCCTTGGGAGCGGGAGCCGGCTTTGCTGCGGGCGCTGCGGGAGCTGCTGCAACAGGAGCGCTGCCGTCAGCCTCCTCCACCTGAACGTCATAGGGAACACCGTTTACGGTGATTTTTAAATGCTTCATAATGATAATTCCTTTCGTCGATCTATATTTTCAGTTTATTCCCCTTCAGGGTCATAATTACCAGATATTATTATGCTTTTTCGGCAATGTGGTTACTCTCTTGTCAGAAAGCATATCAAGAGCTGCGATCACCTTTGCTCTTGTTTCATCAGGAAGAATGATATCCTGAACATAGCCGTCTGCCGCAGCCTTTTCTGCGCCCAGCTGTTCATCCTTGAATTTTGCGATAACATTTGCTTTTTCAGCCCTGGGATCAGCTGCGCCCCTGAGCGCTCCGCCGAAGTCATCGCCGAGAGAGATAACAGCAGCAGCTTCGGGAGAAAGTCCGCTTATAGTAGCGCCTGCCCATGCGAAGGTCATATCAGCAGCTGCGCCTGTACCTGCCGCAGCGATATAAACTGCGCCGTAAGCCTCGCCGGTGATAACAGTGACCTTGACTGTTGTTGCCTCGGCATAAGCGCCTGAAAGTCTTGCTGCCGACTTGATGCATTCAAACCTTTCAGCATCAAGCAGAGTTACTACCGGGATACCGAAGGCATCGCAGAAACGGATAAACTTTGCAGCCTTATCCGCAGATCTTCTGTCGATGATCTTTTCCCTGCTTTCGATAATACCCACTGTCGCGCCCTCTACAGTTGCAAGAGCGGTACTGAAAGCCGTGCCGTACTGACCCTGCAGCTCAATAACGCTGCCGCCGTCGGCAAGCTTCTTTATTTTATCATCAGATGAGCTGTCAGCTTCATCAAATTCAGCTGAGCCTGCATAATCAAGGTTATTTGAAGGAAGTACAGAAACAAGCTTTCTTGTCTGTTCTATAGCCTCATCCTCACTGTCGCATACGATATGGGCTGTGCCGTGCTTTGCATTGGCTGCGGCGTCAGCATCACTGCCGTTGGTATTGAGAGTAAGCTGTCCCTTCCCGGACATTACCACGATATCACCGTTAACGGCGATAAGAGCCTGAGTTCCGCAGCAGGGACCCAGAACCACAGATATCTGGGGCACAACGCCGGACAGATTTGAGCTGTATCTCAGCACATCGCCGTAAGCGCCCAGCAGATCGCTGCCTTCATCAAGTCTGCCTCCGATAGAATCATAGATACTGATGACCGGTTCGCCGGTCTTGAGAGCAAGCTCATAAACCCTCCTGATCTTGGCAGCCTGAGCCTTTGACATAGCGCCGCCTGAAGCATCAGGGTTCTGCGCATAAGCAAAAACGCCGATACCGCCTATATTACCTCTTCCTGCAACGACCTCAGCATAGCCTGAGGATGATACTGCAAAAGAGTCGATCTCTGTAAAAACTCCTTCATCAAACAGCTTGGCAAGTCTCTGATAAGCCTTTGAGCCGCTTATCTCATCACGAGCTGCTGCAAGAGCGTCAACTTTTGACTGAACACTCATCCCTTTTCCTCCTCGAAAATAAATTGAGACGAACTTTTATATAAAACAATAAATCTCCGAATAATATTATATAACAGTTTTGTCAAAATTTCAAGTAATTTGCCTTGAGAACTTTCAGAACTTTTGATAATAGTTGATAGTGGTTAGTAAAGGAATTTGGAATTGAATTAAGAATTCAGACCGTGCAAAAACTAAAGCTTCCTGATATAACCCCTCCGTCACGGCTTCGCTGTGCCACCTCCCCTGAAAGGTGGAGGGGTTAGCGCCGGTACCGGCTAACTGAAGACAGGAGACTTAAAACTAAAAAATTGAAAATAAAACCTCTCAGTCAAGCCTTACGCAGTAACTGAGAGGTCACTATAAACTATTAACTAATCCCCTCAGTCTCGTCCGGGTGCGGCGGGGCAGGTGTCGTATACCTCTGCTACGCGCTCGCGCATCCACAGGAAGGGGTTTATGCGTACTGAATAGCCGTAGCCGTTGTCCATGCGCCACTGGTAGCCCGGCGCCTGCGGAAGTCCGTACATTGCGAGTATCGTCATTATGACTCCGCCGTGGGTAACAAGTCCGGCTTCTGTTATGCCTTCGGCTGACATGGTTTCCACAAGACGCTCAAAGCCCTTGCTTACCCTCGAAGCAAACGCTCTGCCGCT
Source organism: uncultured Eubacteriales bacterium (assembly GCA_900319255.1). GTDB lineage: Bacteria > Bacillota > Clostridia > Oscillospirales > Acutalibacteraceae > UBA1213. The sequence continues at coordinate 6,697 of ONNU01000023.1, read as the reverse complement.
TTCGCCGCCGGGAGGCGGGGTCTTGTCAGAGTTCTGCAGCCACTGAGCAAAGCGGGGGTCTCCGGAAAGCTCCGCTGCGCCTTTCCCCTCCCATTCGCCGAAATCGCATTCGCTGAAGCTGCTGAGGCATTTGATTTCATGTCCCGGGAAAATGATCTCACAGCTTTCGGTGCATCTGAGAAGCGGGCTTGAAAATACCTTCTGAACCTCCGGATAACCGGCTGTTTCACGAATGAGAACAAGGTTCTCTCTGCCTTCCTTTGACAGGCTTACATCTGTGGAACCAATATATTTTCCCTTTAAAGTCTCGGCTACAGAGCCGTGTCTGATAAGATGGATCACATATGACTGCATGGTTAAAACTCCTTAAAAAATTGTAATAATTTTTTTCTGCAAAGAACTTTACAAAATGTTTTAAATGATATATAATTTACTTACTGTTTATGTAGATTAAGGTCGTATTCTGCGTTTTTTCAGCTTTTTCCGGCATACCGCCAGGGCTTTGAACGCAGTATACTTCATATATTTTATTATTTTATTACCCCAAAGTCAAGAGGTGGAATATGAATAACGATTTTCCGAGGATAATCACCCTACTCAGAAAAGAACGGGGGCTAAGCCAGAAGCAGGCTGCTATGGAACTCGGTGTATCACAGGCTTTGCTTTCGCATTATGAAAAGGGAATAAGAGAATGCGGATTGGATTTCGTTATCCATATTGCGGATTACTATTCTGTATCCTGCGATTATCTGCTGGGCAGGACTCCTGACAGGGCAGGCGCAACTCTCAAGCTTGAGGATCTTCCCGATAATCACGATGCTCCCATCGAAGAGGACGGCAAAGCAAACACTATGATAACGCTGAATAAAAAGCTTATCCAGAATTCAGTGAGCATCGTATACGAAATACTTGCGCAGCTTAATAACAAAGGACTGACCACCGAGATATCATCATATCTCATGGTGTCCGTTTACAAAATGATAAGAACCGTATATGCCGCAAATACAAAGAACCCGCAGGCCATGTTCTCCGTGATCCCGGAAATGTACTCCGGGCTTTCGGATGCGCTGCAAAGCATTATTGAAGCAAATGCAAAGCAGCTTGCAAGCGGCAAATCGGCTGACGGCTTCCACGGCATTGATAATATAGTCGCTCCGAACCTCTCGCCTGATATCATTTCCAGGCAATACCCTGAGCTTGCGCCGTCGCTTTATAATCTTATACAGAAAACAGAAGAAAAAATCAAAAAGCTTACATGAAAGATCCGCAGTATCGCTCCCATGAGGGGGCTGCGGGTCTTTTTTTGCGGGGATAATTGCAAAAAAGTTTCGCTAAGCTGACAGCTTTGCCTCGGGGAGGGAGGCGAAAGAAGAGAATTGTGAATAGTGAATTGTATAGAGAGAGCACACATATACAAAAACCCCGCTCCTGTCAAAGGAGCGGGTGTTGTTATTTATGATTCAGGACCTGTGGAAATATTAATGCTGATCTTTGAACCGTAGGGAGCAAGATCGCCGGCATTGTAGTTTTCATAGCCTACTACCTTGCCTGCTTCAACTGTATCACTGGCAACATAGTTACCGGGTGATGCGATAAAGCCCTGTTCGTTGAGAGCTGTAACAACTGTTTCTACAGCCTGACCTGCAATTACAGGAAGCTCTCTGTTTGCAAAGCCCTTGCTTACCGTTACAACGATGATAACGCCCTTGCCTGCCTTGCTCTTTGCTTCGGGGCTCTGGGCAACAATCTGACCCTCTGCATATTTATCGGAGAAGATCTCTTCGTTTGCCTTGATAACAGTATATTCGGAATCTGCTGTCTGCTTTGCAACGATATCATTGTAGTTCTTGCCTACAAGATTAGGCACAGAGAAGATATTCGGGTCGGTGGATTCCTCTTCGGAAACATCGCTTGACTCCTCTTCTGAGGTCTGGGGTACGAATATCGGGAAATTCGTCACAGGATGCTGGTTGATCCAGATGATTCCCGCTACAAGAAGTATCAGCATACAGCTCAGTACCGAAAGGATAGCCCATGCATATCCTGGTACGCCGCCCTTTTTTGGGGTATAGCCGTTTGCAGCCTCGCTCTGTCTTGCGCTTCTGCTTGCCTCGGTCTGGATAGCCTTTACTGCGGGTGCGGCTGTAAGCTGCTCTCTCATTTCCTCGAAGGTCTGTATACGCTTCTTCGGAGATACCTGAAGTCCTCCTGCAAGAGCCTGTACAACATGAGAGGGGAGCTTCTTGAATACTGCCGTCGGAATGGGCAGTCTGCCGTCGGGCTTTCTTTCGCTGCTGTTTTCCGGAAGTCTTCCGGTGAGAGCATAGAAAAGCGTTGCGGTAAAGCCGTAGATATCGGTAGCCTCGTTAAGCTCGGAATTGTCCATATACTGCTCCAGCGCAGCGCAGCCGTCCATCAGCTCGGCATCAAAGTTTGTGCCGGAGCGTCTGATATCATCAATAGCAAAGCCTTCAAGTCTCAGCTTGCCGGATGCAGTAACGCTGATATTCTCGGGAGATACGGCATAATGACCGATGCCTGCCTCATGCAGAGCTGCAAGAGCGGTGATTATGGGCATAAAGAGCTGACGCGCTGTATTCCAGTCAACGCTTCCGCCTCTGCGCTCGATAAACTCTGTAAAGGGGATGCAGTCATAATATTCCTCTACTGTGTAGGAAACATCGTTTTCTGTGAAAATGTCAAAGATAGGAGCAACAGCGCTGAGTTCTCTCATTCTTGCGATAACTCTGTAATAGCTGAGGAATTTCTCGTTAAGCTCGCTGTATACCTCCTCATAGCCGCCGCGGATAACAACATTTGTCTTACCCTTTGCACGGCCGCAGATACCTGCCGGCATGAATTCATGTATGATGACAGGCGAATTCATTCTTTCGCTGTAGCCTATATACCTTGCGCCCTCGGCATTATTATCTATCTTTCTGCCCACAAGATAATTATTCTCCTGGAGCTTTACTCCAAGGGGGAGAAAAGGAGCCGGCTGCTCGGTAGATTTATCAAAGCCACAGAGCGGACAGATATTTTCGCCGTTATTTTCCTTCATACAGCCCAGACAAAGCTGTCCCATAATTAATAACCGCCATTCTCCGTACAATATTATCAATTCCGCAGAGCCGCACGGAAGCGCTGCAGATATACATTCTGTCTATTTACCTAAGCAATGTTATGATCTGACCCGCAGGCTATAGCCCTGAGGATCACTCATTATCCCGGGCAGTTACTGAAAAAACAGAACAATACTTCAGAATAATGATCGTTTATAAACTACTCAAATGATTATATCACATACTCATGTCAAATTGCAAGTTTTTATTCCTGAATGTTCCAATGAATTACAAAATTGTAAATTTACATAGTTATTTCTGCTTTATTTTTACATATCAGGCAGGATAATCTCTATTATTTGTAGAAGATAAACAAAACGCCGTATTTTTATTTGACATATATAACCGTTGCTGATAGAATAATATGGTAGTGAAAGCCGGATAAAGCATTTTCAGCAATCAATTACCGATAACTACCATCTATAAACTAATAACTATCCGCTGTTCACTTATCACTAAACACTGACATCCGAGGTAATACATGTTATACTTACTTGAAAACACTGACAAACTTACGGAGGCGTTCATTTCCTCTGCTCTCCCCTATCTCAGCCTTCAAAGGCTGAAAAAGCTTGACAATCTGCGCATGAGCAGCGACAAGATCAATTGCGCTGCGGTTTATCTTATGCTGCGCGCCGGACTGAAAAAGGAATACGGCATCGCCGGCGCTCCGGAATTCATTTACGCTGAGCATGGCAAGCCCTCTCTTGCAGATCATGCTGATATACATTTCAGCCTCAGCCATTGCCGCAATTCCTGCGCCTGCATCATTTCCGACAGCGAAACTGCTGTTGATATCAATGATATCCGCCGGGTGAAGCTGAGAACGGCGAAATATTTCTGCAGCGAGGAAGAATACGCAATTGCAGGCGCGCTTGAGGATCCCAGCGATATGCTTATAAAGCTATGGTCACGGAAGGAATGTATGAGCAAGCTGGACGGCAGAGGTCTGGGGGCTGATCTCAGGACTTTTACCGATGATAATACGCAGAACGTCCGCACCATCGGCGGCAGCGGATATTACTGCTCCTATTACAGCGGCTCGGGTGAGCTTGAGCCGGTAATACTTAGCGTGGAGGGTATATTAGCGCAAATATAAGAGTTTATACCTGAATCCGTAAAGCTGACATCTCCGCTGCGGGCGAAAAAAGGAATCCGCTATTCCACTTTAACGCCCTGAGTCTACTTCATTGGTGTTTCTGTTTTGGTAAGTCAAAAAAAGGGGAGAGAACCACAAGAGGGCGCAAGCCACCCTCTTGTGGTTCTCCCCTTTTGTCCGCAGCGGCAAAGCCGCTGTCCCGGAATAAGTCAGCGGTCAGAAGAAATCAAAGTGGGTTTCATCGTTTTACCTCAACCCCTTTAATGCTTTTCACCACTACCTTTCTCATCCATTAAAATTCTCCCTCAGCCACAATGCCACAGCATCCTCATAGCTATTACCTATCACAAGATCCGCACATTCCTTCGTCTGCTCTGCGGCATCTCCTACGGCTATGCCTATATCTGCGCTTTCAAGCATCTCTATATCATTCAGATTATCCCCGAATGCTACTACCTTATCAGCTCCGGTCAGCTCCTTTATACGCTGCATACCCTTTGCTTTTGTAGCGTTGCTGCTGAATACCTCAAGAAAATACAGATCTGAATAATTGTCGCTGTACAGGGTCGCCCTTACTCCGGCAATTTTTCTTATTTCTTCATATATAGCTTTCAGTCTGGCATATTCATCCACCATTGTGAAATATATCACCCTGTCGTCATCAGCTACGGTGATATTCTTCACCTGTCCGAAGCTTTTATAATCCTTGTCCTTACGCACCTCAAAAAACTCTCGCTCAACGTCATTTGACAGCCTTTCAAATTCCACATGAAGCCCGTATGTCTCATCAGCCTTATATACAAAGGACATCCTGTCAAAACGGTGCAGTATATCAACGACCTTCCTTGCATCCTCCGGAAGTATCGGCGTGCAGCCGTTATAGCTATGGGTGGGGAAATCATACATCAGCACTCCGTTGAGCTGCACACAGGGAAGCTGTATTTCCAGCTCTTCAAGCAGGGTGACGCTGCTCATGCTTCTGGCGGTCGCCGCCGTAAACAGCATCCCCTCCTTTATCAGCCGGCGGATGATCTCTGTTGTGTGTCTGCTCAGTCTTGCGTCCCTGCCCAGCAATGTTCCGTCAAGATCTGATATATATAGCGTCTTTTCTTTTTTCATTTCTGATCTCCTCCTGATGGTTCCGGGTTTTTGTAAAAAACACCGACAGCTCTTTTATTTGAACTGTCGGTGTTTATCTTTAGAGTTCAGCCGGAAAACTGACCCTTGGCGGGATCATTCTTCCTCTTCTGACAAAGAAGATTCAGCTCTGCTTTCATCCTCTTCCTCAGCTGCTTCATCTGATGTATTTGCGGAGGTTTCTTCTTCCTCCTCAGTCTCAGCCTCAGCTTCTTCCTCTTCCTCTGCCTCCTCCTTTACGGGAGCGGGCTTGGGCTCAGCCTTTTTTGCAGGCTTTTTCTCTGTCTTTTTAGGAGCGGGAGCAGCTTTTTTATTTTTCTTGGCTGACTTTTTCTCTTCCTTTTCGTCCTTTGCCTTCTTATCCCTGGCAGCCTTCTTCTTGTCGGTGTGGTTCTTCCACATTACCCACAGGGGAGCTGCAATGCAGATTGATGAATAACAACCGGATACAAGACCGATCATCATCGGAAGCGCAAAGCTGATGATGGATTCAATATTGAAGATAAGTGATACAACAAGCACTGATCCGATAGCTGCAAGTGTTGTGATACTTGTAGCGATAGTTCTCGGGAAGCACTGGTTGATACTTGCATTTGTGACCTCTGCTGTAGAGCATTTCGGACCCATTTTTCTGCGGTTTTCTCTGATACGGTCGTAAATTACGATGGTATCGTTAACTGAGTAACCAAGAACCATAAGTACAACAGCGATGAAGTTATCGTTGATGGACATTCCGAACATCGCAAAGGTAAAGTATACGATGATAAGATCGTGAACAAGAGCTACGATTGCCATTACGCCGGCAGAAATACCGCCGATCTTCTTGAAACGGATGCCGATATATCCGATGATGAGCACTGCTGCAAGAATTACCGCAGCAAGACATTTGAAGAAGAAGTTTGCGCCCTTTGAAGCATCCACGACGGTTGACTGCTCAACTTTGAAGTTATTGTCGGGGAAAGCCTCTGTAAGCTGTTTGGTGATCTCATCCTGTTCTTCAACAGAAATAGCCTTGTTACCCATGAACTGGAGGGATACCATATGGCTGTTGCTGTCGGAGGATGCAAGATTCTCGGAGAAGGTGAAGGAGATAGTATCCTTTGTTGCCTTCTGACCGGCATCGGAGATCTTCTTTTCTGAAAGATCGCCGCTGTAGCTGTATTTGATGATAGTACCGCCGGTAAACTGGATATCCACCCTTGTGGGCATGAAGAAGATGTTTACAACCAGCGCTACAAGCATAAGTCCCAGAGATATGCAGAAAAAGATCTTAGAGTTCTTGACGAAATCTATATGGAATTTTTGTCTCATGATTTCTTCTTACCTCCGTACAATCTTT
>ONNU01000165.1 GCA_900319255.1 uncultured Eubacteriales bacterium | reverse complement strand
GCTCGATAACAGACATAAGCTGCTCTTCCTGAGCTTTTGTTCCCTGGAAGGTTAGGGAATTTTCTGCCATAGGATATTCCTCCATTTGTTGAATTTTATATATATTACTACAAATGTACAATCCGCGCGAAATCCCCGTCCGCTTATCCGTATCCAGCCAAACGCTGACTGGATCAGTCAATTGGTCAGTTTTTTCTGTATCCGCACAAAAAGACCTGAGTTGGCTTATTTTTCACTGACAGCAGCAAAAACAGACTAATTCAGATCAGATCACGCATGAATACTGCGTTTTTGGACATTTATAGTATGTTATATATAATTTAATACTTCCATTATACAGTATTTTTGATGAAATTACAAGAATTATTTTTATCTTTTCGACATTTATTTTATGGAAACAGGCTTTTATTCTTTATTTTCGGAGACTTTACTGTATTTCAGTGCTTTCACATATAATTTCACATCTGAAAACATGCCATATTTCCTTATTGATCCCGGTGTCATTATTATACAACTGCTGCTTTGAAATATCATTCAGTGCTGCATTTCCATAAACGCCGATCAGAATAGTTAAAAAGAGGAAACCTCAATACGCCTTTACGCCTGAGATTTCCTCTGCATTTTTATATGACCTCCCCTATTCCATTCAGCAGGAAAAGGGCGGCAGTGATTTCCCGGCGGTCATTTCGGTATCCTTCGCGCTCTGTTCTTTATTTGCTCGCACTGGGATATCAGCGGGCGGCAGCATTCCGGACAGTTCCAGGGCATCAGATGATTCCTGAGCTTTTCCTCGGGTGAGGGCGCGTTTTTGAAAAGATATGTAAAATAAAGCTGCGGATCAAGTTTATTGAGCTTGATCGTATGTATCAGACTGAGGATAGCCGCTATCCGTTCATCGCTGCCATCACAGCTGATAAATCTTCGGTCGCCGTCAGGTATTGAATAATCAAGCAGTATATCGTTGCAAAGATCATTATTGATACTGGTGCGGGCATCGTTATAGTACATCTCAAGCTCGCTTTTGTTTTCATAGATATATGAATATGCTTTTCCCAATGCGCTTTTCTTATCGGGGTCTTTTTCGGATTCCACGAATGAGTCGGCAAGCTCTGTAAGATAGTCCGAAATATCACGGGTGGACTGCTCCCTGACTTCAAGCTTTACGTCGTCTTCGTCAACCGGCTTGCTGTCATCGTCTGACTTTTCTATTTCAAGACAGATATCAAGACAATGCTTTGCATTGGATTCATTACTGTAGATCGGCGGTATCTTATCGAGAGCTTCTTCAAAAAGCTTGCGTACCCTGCTCCACGTTGCGGCAATTGAGAATTTTCTGTCAGGAATGGAAAAATGCTCGGTTTTTTCGGTCTGAAGTATGCCCTTGTAGTTTTTCAGATATTCTGTCTGACGGTCATAGCATATCGGCTCGTAAAAATACCGGAAATCACGCCCTATATCAAAGACTGCTATTGGCGCACTGTCATTTTCAGGGGTTCTGTATATGTACAGATCGAGCATTTTATCTTCGTTGAAAAGAAAATCATTTTCGGTCATACTATAGCTGCGCACGCCTTCTGTATCTGCACAGATGAAATCTCTTTTCAGCAGCTCTTTTTTCATATATCTGTATACAGGAATGATCCATTTATCGCAGGCTTCATTGAACCAATGTGACATTGTATGCTGATCAAGGCTTACTCCGTGATCCTTCCAGAAAAGCTCCTGGGTTTTAAAGGATCTTCCGGAAACATATTTCTGGGTCAGTATATAAGCAAGAACATCAGCGTTTATCCGTCTGTCAGACAATACAGAGCCGGGGCGCATTATGCTGTCAAAGGCATTCGGCAGCTCGCGTCCGCAGTTATCGCATTTATAACCCATGAATACTTCGTCTGAAACGACAAGCTTTTTCCCTGTGATCCTCAGCGTTGTATCCGATACCATGGATACGACCCGGTATTTTCCGTCACATTCGTCGCAGTCGTTCATATCGTCATCCATAAAGTATGCTCTGAAAAGATAATTTACATGGTCGTCAAGCTCATCATTGGGCTTAAGGGAGCGAACCTCTGATAATATCTGATCTGCGCTGCTTTCCGGGTCAAAGCTTCCGTCCTCCCGTGAGCAGACTACATCTGCTTCGTTTATCACCTTATCGAAATTATCTGCCTTGATATGCTCCTTCTCGCTGATACTGCCGTAAACAATGCTTCTCAGCTTTTCATTTTCAAACCGAAGCTGCTGCAGCTCTGCTTCCTGACGGATGCATTTTTCACGGGCTGCCTTCGACAGATGCTCGTTTGTCATCAGCCTTGAGTATTCTCTTAGTGAAATGCATTTTGTATTATCAATGATCTCTTCTCTGCTTAACATAAGAAATTCCTCTTATACTGTTATTTTTCTACATAGTGTTTTCGGACCCCGGGTGCGGGATCCGAAAACTATTTCTTTATTTGTTTTTCTCTGAATAGTGATGCGCTTTTTCAAGAAGCATATCCTTGACCTTCATCAGTCTTGTGCGGCTTGAACGGTCGTTTTCTTCAAGCTTCATCGAAATATATTTTATCGTCTCCTCGTATCTCGGGATCATGACGTGCTCGAGTGAATTTACTCTTCGTCTTGTTTTCTCGATCTCGGCAGACATAAGCTCACAGCTTTTTTCCATCTCCGCAAGCTTTATCAGATCCGGAAGAAGCTCGTTCAGCGATGTGACCGCATCGTCAAGCTCAAAGGATGTAAAGGCAAAGCCATAGGGAAATATATCGGTCTCATCAGGGCTTTCACTGACCGCAGAATATACCGGTACGTCTACGCTCATTACATTCTTGAATTTTACATCTACTCCCGTTCTCTGCTTCGATGACATAAGGGAGGATTCAAGCGCCTCACGGCTCATGACCGCTCCTGCATTGGTGAAGGCTGCGCTGCATACCGCAAGCTCAGCTTCCACCTTATCTCTCAGCTTCTTATTCTCCTGCACAAGCTCGATGAACTGACGCATCAGCTCGTCGCGCTTGTCCTTGAGCATCTTATGGCCTCTTTTGGCTGTCTGGAGCTGCTTTTTGAGCTTGGTCATCTGCATTCTTGTCGGGTTTACATTCATTATAGCCAATCTGAAAACCTCCCAAGCTTACTGCTTTCCGTAATATTCGTCAAGCATCTCATCTTTGATTCGTTTCAGCTCACTTCTCGGAAGTATGTGCAGAAGCTTCCAGCCTGTGTCAAGTGTTTCCTCAATGGTACGGTTTGTTGTATAGCCCTGGGAAACATATACACGCTCAAACTGCTCTGCAAATTCTGCGTATTTCTTATCTATATCGGTAAGAGCTGCCTCACCGAGAACTATCATAAGCTCTCTTGCCTCTTTTCCTCGCGCATATGCGGAGAAAAGCTGGTTCATGGTTGCGGCATGGTCTTCTCTTGTTCTGCCCTTGCCTATACCCTTATCTTTAAGTCTTGAAAGTGACGGGAGTACATCTATCGGGGGCATGATGCCCTTTCTGTAAAGCTCTCGGCTC
>ONNU01000087.1 GCA_900319255.1 uncultured Eubacteriales bacterium | reverse complement strand
CGCCGGCGTGCCGCCGGTGGCAGCAAGCTGCTGCACCCATAATTGTCTTAGCGTATGTTCTTGAGCTGCTGAGCTTTCCTCATCAGCAAATATTACTTTGATTTCAAACAAAGAGGGGGGCATTTGCCCCCTCTTGTGGTCTTCCTCTTTGGCGCAGCGGCATTTTGCCGCAGCCCTGGAAGAAGTCGGCGGTCAGAAGAAATCAAAAATATAACGAAAAACTGTAAACCTGAAATCATTTTACCATTTATACACTCCTTCTGCCCCATCCCCCCGCCCCTCTTCCCGATAGGAAGGGGGAGAAAGTTTGGACGGCGGCGGGCTTGCTGACGCATGCCCGCCCCCTGAATAAAATGATACAAAATTATTATTAAGAATTGATGATCGTTTCATATTTCTTTCATAGACCCTTTACTTATCAGTATGAATCCAAATATCTTACGGTCTTGCCGTCTTTGTCATAATATATGCTGCGATTATCTTCTGTATCGTGATCCTCTGAAAAAGAATCATCATATTGAAAATAACCGTTTCCGTCATAGAGCTTGTATTTGTTGCCCTCTGTATCGGTGGCAAGCAGATAGTAAACTATATTTCCATCTTCAATGGATTCGTTAAGAGTATAGGTATACAGGTTTTCACTGTGCTTTACAGAGTTGTCCTTCATAAGCTCAGCTTTGCAAATACTCCTGCCGCTGACCTCAAAAACAAGGGTCATATCGGTAAATACTATATCCTTATCTGCTTCTGCCGGATAGTCTGATATAGTTATATCTCCCTCAAGCCTTTTTTTGTCACCCTCACTGCTGACCCTAAGAAGAGATGTGTCAAATTCTGCATGGGGTATGCAGCTTAACCACTGAGATTCATCTATGGTTTCGGGCTGATCTGTGTAATTATTGAATATCCTTGACTGTGAAGAAAGTATCTGAGTTATCCTGTCATTGCCGGATTCAAAGGTAAGAATTCCGGAGGGAGCGTCATTAAACAGACTTACCCTGACCGTACCCGTAAGCTTACCGTTGCCTTTATCATGCAGCTCCGTTTCGTTGTCGCCTATGCGGAAGGATATTTTATCGTTTTTTCCGGGAATCAGTGCGGTATACAGTTCAACTGTAAGCTCTGCGGTCTTTGATTTTGCATCGATTTTTCCCACGGTAAAGGTGTAGCTATCAGTGATCTTATCAAAAAAAAGCTGTTGCTGAAGTGATATGATATTTCTGTAATTATCACTGATATATTCACTGTTCTGATAAGAAATCCCGGCGAGAAGATGCAGCATAGCGATGATAAATACCGTGGACGCTATCCATACCACTGCCCCCGATGCAACAGCAACTCCCAGAGGAGAAATGAGGGGTTTTCCTATATGCTTTTCCTTTTTAAGAGCCTTGTTGATACGTATCTTATAAATTATATAGTAAGCGATAAAAAACAGAATAATAAATCCGATAATTGCTGCTGCTAAGATAAGTATCCAATAAAGTGTCGGTATGCCGTTGATCTCATCAAACATCCAGTTTATTGTTCCATATTCGGTCATAATAATTACCTCCTTGCGGCTTGCTGCCGTCTTATAATTGTTGTTATTTTTTTATGCATGACATGCGGACTTAAGTAAGGATAATACGGTGTGTAAGAAAATCAGATACCGAAAAATTCCTTGAATCTTGTGTAATAGCCTCTTGTCACATCCACCCTTGTTCCGTTTTTCATTTTCAATATAAATTTCATAGAAAAGGTAGGACTGATTTCTCTTACCTGTGATCTTGAGATTATTACGGAGTTGCTTACTCTGAGGAATTTTTGAGGATCAAGTATTTTTTCAAGCTGATAAAGACGTTCAGATGTTTTAAAAACACCATTCATGGTATGAAGCTCTACGGTATGACCATAACTTTCAATGGTAATGATATCATCGACAGAAATGACAGCTTTTTCTCCCTCCTCGTCACGAGAATTTATATGTCCCGGATATTTATCCTTCTGCAGCAGGATAAACTCGGCATCATCACTGATCTCGATCCCGAAGCCGGTCAGAAGAGTGCGAAGCTCCTGCTCGCATTCATCACTGACTGATAAACTTATCTTCAAGCCATACTCCTCCCTTCATTATCTGACTTTGCTTTACTGTAATTATTATATAGTTTAAAAAAAAACAATTCAAGACATTATGCACGGATTGCATTTTATTATGCACGGATTGCAGCAAAGAAAAAAAGAGCTGTCCGGGAATGGACAGCTCCGAAATTATTATGTTGATCGTATCAGCCGTTATAAGAATAGTTAGGCGCTTCCTTTGTGATCTGGATATCATGGGGATGGCTTTCTTTAAGTCCTGCGCCGGTGATCCTTACGAAACGTGCTTTGTCATGAAGCTCCTGAATAGATGCACAGCCTGTATATCCCATACCTGCGCGAAGTCCTCCCATGAGCTGATAGATGGTATCTGAAAGCGGACCCTTGTAAGGAACTCTGCCCTCAACGCCTTCGGGTACGAGCTTCTTATTGCCGGACTGGAAGTAGCGGTCTGCGCTGCCTCTGCCCATTGCGCCCAGAGAGCCCATGCCTCTGTATACCTTGAACTGTCTGCCCTGATAGATCTCCTTATCTCCGGGAGATTCCTCACAGCCTGCTACCAGTGAGCCTATCATTACAACGCTTCCGCCTGCTGCGAGAGCCTTGACGATATCGCCTGAATACTTAACGCCGCCGTCTGCAATAACGGGGATGTTATGCTTTGATGCCTCATATGCTGCATCGTATATTGCAGTGATCTGCGGCACGCCGATACCTGCAACGATTCTTGTTGTACAGATAGATCCGGGTCCGATGCCGACCTTTACGCAGTCTGCGCCCGCATCAATAAGAGCCTTTGCTGCTTCAGCTGTTGCGATATTACCTGCGATAAGCTGAACCTCCGGGAATGCCTTTTTGACTCTTGCAACGGAATTGATTATATTATTATTATGTCCGTGAGCTGAATCAAGAACCAGCACGTCTACCTGAGCCTTGATAAGCTCCTCTACTCTTTCGAGTACATCCGGTGTACCGCCGATTGCTGCGCCGCAGAGCAGTCTGCCGTTTTCATCTCTTGCGCTGTTGGGGTACTGTACAGATTTTTCGATATCCTTGATGGTGATAAGACCCTTGAGGTTGCCTTCGTTATCTACCAGCGGAAGCTTTTCGATCTTATGCTTTTTCAGAAGAGCCTGAGCCTGTGTCAGAGTTGTGCCTACCGGCGCTGTAACAAGATTTCCTCTTGTCATTACATCTGAAATGCGGAGGCTGTAATCGCTTTCATCCATAAAGCGGAGATCACGGTTTGTAATGATACCCACCAGCTTTCCGTCCTCACAGATCGGAACGCCGGATATCTTATATTTTGCCATAAGCTTATTGGCGTCGTTTACATAATGTCCGGGTGAAAGGAAGAATGGGTTGACGATAACTCCGTTCTCAGACCTCTTTACCCTGTCCACAGCATCTGCCTGCTGTTCGATGGTCATGTTCTTGTGGATGATACCTATACCACCCTCACGGGCTATTGCTATAGCCATGCTTGTTTCTGTGACGGTATCCATTGCTGCCGTCATAAGCGGTGTGTTAAGCTTGATTTTCTTGGTCAGGTGTGTGCTTATATCGACATCCTTCGGCTGAACATTGGATTCGCCGGGGATAAGCAGCACATCGTCAAAAGTCAAGCCTTCTTTTCCGAATTTCTGATTAAAATCTGTACTCAACATTTGAATTCCTCCCCATTCTTTTTTCTTTATATAGTATATGATTATACAACAATCAGAGAAAATTATTATTCTGTAAAAGAATAATAATCTGTGAATTTAATAAAACATTTATGTGTTCAGGCATATAGCTTCCAATGGTTTCCTGATTTCGTTTTTATTGGAAGATATACGGACAGGGGAGAACATACAGGCAGATATGGCTATGGGAAGTTTATGCTATGGGGGCGGTTTTAAAGATAACCTGAATCCGTGAAACTGACTGGTTTTTTTGGGGTGGGGGGAGTCACAATTATTTATTATTTATTATTTATTCTTTTCTTCCGACTCCGGCAGAGGTGTCCACCGGACACCCGCACCCCTGGGCACTGCAGTCTTTGTAAAGGCTGGCGAAACCTTTGCAATTATTTCCGCATCTGCGTTAACTCAGCCCTACTGTGCATTCTCCACCTTACCATGATTTTCATAGCAATGCTTTAACCATTTCTGTACGCTTTCCGTAAAATGCTTATTCTGCTTCAGATCAAGATCAGAGGGCTGGCTGAGATCAACAAACAGCGTATACTCAAAATATGCAAAGTCCTCATCTCCTGAATTATAGAGAAAAGCAAGATCGCTGTCGAGGATATTATAATATTCCTGAGCTGTATATTTTGGTGTGATATCTGCTCCGAGAACGGTATGGGCTTTATAATCGGTCAGCACGCCGGAGATATTTGCAATTGATTTTTCCTGGAAGCTTTTTACATTTGCGTTGGTATCAAAGATATTTCTCAGATAGTTTGGCCCCAGTACATCCCAGACGGGCTTATAATTTATATCGTCAAGGGAATCGGTGATAAGAAAATAATAGAATATATTTTCAAGCTCGCTTGTCACCGTCCACACGCCGTTATAGATATCGTTATGGTCATATTTGCTGATATTCTTATTGAAGCTGTCGGCAAGAAGCTTTTTGATATCATATTTATCATCGTTGATCCCGAAGGAATTGAACTGTATCCACATTGAATCAGTTGATGCCATCTGCATAGTAAGCTTTGTATCCTCATCAAGACCCTCGTATGTATCGCCGAAGTATTCATCAAAAAGCCCTGCGCTTTCATTATATCTGCGGTGAAGCTCCTCAGAAAGCTTATCCTTCATTCCCAGCGAAAGAACATGATCCGTACAGATCAGTCTGACCAGCTCCGAGCTGCCCACAATACTCAGCTCCAGACCTGACATAAAGGACCGGGCTTCATCCTTTATTTTATTGATATATGAATCCTCAAGGCTTATATTATTCTTTTTGCAAAGATAGATACAGCCTGCGCTGCCGTAAAGCTGATTGATAAGCATTTCAGCCTTTGCGGTAAGCTTATTGCCCTGATATCCGCCGGAGGATATACTGCTCTGAGAAGCCTCGCTTTCAGATGATGTCACAGCCGGTTCAGAAGCATCATTTCCAGAGCTTTCGCTGTTTCCGGAAACCGTTTCATTACTGCTGTTATTGTTATTATTATTGTTGTTATTGCAGCCTGACAAAGAAGCCGCCGATGCCAATATCATACCTGCCAGAAGCAGCGCTGATATTTTTCTGAATATCATAGATCCAACATCCTTTCAAAAAATTATCTGACCGTCATTCCTATCCACATTATAACAGCCCGCCTCCCAAAATTCAAGCACCCTCCTCCAGCGCCGGCGTGCCGGCGGCGTGCCTCCGCTGTCAAAATCGCGCCGGCGTGCCGCCGGTGTCATGTTCGCGGTGGCAGGTCTGACAAAGCGTTACTTTCGTTCTCGCGTGTTATACTTAGATGGGATTGGGAAACAAAGTATTTCCAAAGCCGGCTCATTATCAAACTCCCAGAAATATTTTACACCAACCCTCCTCTCTCCGGCGTGCCGCCGGTGTCATATTCGCGGTGGCATGTCTGACAAAGCGTTACTTTCGTTCTCGCGTGTTATACTTGAAT
>ONNU01000337.1 GCA_900319255.1 uncultured Eubacteriales bacterium | reverse complement strand
TCAAAAGGTGGAAACCACAAGGGGTGTCCCCCTTGAGTTTTCCCCCTTTTGCAATCCCCTTTCCTTATCCCCTGAGATAACCAGTCTTCAGCAGCTAAGAATTATTTCATTGCTAATCTGAAAAACTTTTCGGTAAATTCAAAGTTCTAATCACTAACCACTAATTCAATTCCAAATTCCACTTTCCAAATTCCAAATTTTAATATTTAGATTCAGTTAAATTCTAAAAACTAATAACTATAAACTAACCCCCATATGAATCTATTTCGCCCTTGCCGCTGAAATTGATTATTACTGCCGCATGGGTTACATAGCGTACATCAACACAGGGATCTATAAGGGCTACCGGCATTCCCGCATAATCATGGTCAAGTGAGCGTACCGTGCCGATCTTGAGATTCTTCGGGAAAAGTCCTCCGTAACCGCTGGTGACAACGATATCGCCCTTTTTCATATCGCTCTGGGCGGAGATATTGTTCATCAGTGTGATATTCTTATCGGAATAATCGGGTGTTCCGCTGATGATGCCCTGATTTTCCGTTCTTTTGTTCACCGAGCCGATCCTTGCGTCAGGTGAAAGTATGGTCGTGACCTTGCAGGAGCTGAGATTTGCTTCGCTGACAAAGCCTGCAAGACCGTATTCCGTTATTACCGGGTCATTTTCCGAAATGCCGTCCCGGGAGCCTTTGTCAAGCACAAAGCCATGGAAATTCTCATTGGGATCTCTGGAAATGACTGTGCCGGGGACTAATGAAAAATCCTCGTTGTTCTTTTTTATATTGTAGAATTTATAAAGATCCTCGTTTTCCTTTTTCAGGTCGTAATAATCCACAAGCATATTGCTCAGCTTATTATTCTCTTCCTTCAGCCTTTTGTTTTCCTCTTCAAGCGCTGCCGGGTCAGCAGGGGCTGTTCCGTTATCCGAGCCGCCGGTTGTCAGATCTACCGCGACCTTCTGCAGCGGCGACAGCACCGTACCGGTAAACAGTCCGTTTATTGTGCTGTTCCCTGCTGTGACAAGAGCCACCACAAGCAATATGCATACTGTCAGAATCAGAACCTTTGCGCTGTTTCCGGATCTTTTTTTCACCTGCTGTCACCTCCCTGAAATAATAATTGCCGCAGCAGGCATCGTTCAGGAGCAAGCCTGCGAATGCCTGTACGGCTGAATGAATACCGCCTTATCTTTTTCTGTTATAACCGTTTGAGCCGAAGCTTTCAAGCCTGATGCCTGTGCCGTCAACAACGCAGTCAAGGGGTCTTTCTGCTGTTTTCACCGGCATTCCCGTTTCCTGCGAAACAAGAAGATCAAGCCCTCTCAGCAGCGCTCCGCCTCCGGTGAGCATTATTCCGTTATCCACGATATCAGCGGAAAGCTCCGGGGGTGTCTGCTCAAGGGTCGTCTTTATAGCCTCGATTATCACAAGCAGCGGATCTGCAAGAGCGTCCCTGATCTCAGCGGCGCTGATCTCAACATCCTTAGGCAGTCCGTCTGAAAGATTCCTGCCCTTGACCTTCATGCTGCCCTCGCCCTCATAGGGGTAAGCGGAGCCGATATTTATTTTGATCTCCTCAGCAGTTCTTTCGCCGATAAGGAGATTATGTGTCTTTTTTACATATTGAATGATAGATTCATCGAATTTATCTCCGGCAACTCTGACAGAGCAGGCTGTAACGATATCGTCAAATGAGATAACAGCCACCTCTGATGTACCGCCGCCGATATCAACGACCATACTGCCCTCCGGCTCGCTCACGGGAAGCCCCGAACCGATAGCCGCTGCCATTGGCTCCTCGATAAGCTCCACCTGTTTGATACCGGCTCTGTGCATAGCGTCAGTCACGGCGCGTCTTTCAACATCCGTAACGCCTGACGGGATGCAGACGATAACTCTGGGCTTGCTTAAAAAAGTGGATTTGACCACCATTCTTATAAATCTGTTGAGCATAGTTGCAGTAATATCAAAATCTGCGATAACGCCGTCCTTGAGGGGGCGCACTGCAACGATAGAGCCGGGAGTCCTGCCGATCATTTCCTTTGCGTCAGTACCCACAGCAACGACCTTATCATTTCTTACATCCACTGCCACAACCGAGGGTTCACGCATAACGATACCCTTACCCTTTACATAAACAAGGGTATTGGCAGTACCAAGATCTATCCCTATATCCTTTGAAAACATAATTCTATCCCTCTTCCAGGTTTCAGCCTTAGCTGAAAATCTTTTCAAATGCTTTTTCCATAATTTTTCAATCTATATTATACCCTTTTACCAATTCAATAACAATAATATTTTCGCAATTCACAAACTTTTGTTTTCTTGTACAAATTCGTGGGTAAGTACGGGGAATTTTTTGATAGACAAAAGCCTATGTGGAATTAGGAATTAGGAATGAGGAATTAATACTAATTGAAAATGGAAAGTTGCTGTTTTGCTTTAGCGATGCCAAAGCAGATTAAAAGCAGGTATCGAACAGATTTTTCATTTTTCAGTCAGCCGCCACTTCCTCCTGATTCCTCACTCCTAATTCCTGATTCAATTCTACTTTCCACTTTCCAAATTCCAAATTCTAACCACTAACCACTAAAAACTATAAACTATCCACTTATCGCCCTGTCGATCCGAAGCCGCCTTGTCCGCGGGCGGTATCAGTGAGCTGGTCTGTCAGAACAAATTCTGCGCAGACTACGGGCATAATCACCATCTGGGCTATTCTTTCGCCGGGCTGGATGGTGTATGGCTTATCTGAAACATTACAAAGACCGGCGCAGACCTCGCCTCTGTAATCGCTGTCAACAACGCCGACACCGTTTGAAAGGCAGATGCCGTGCTTTACTCCCAGCCCGCTTCTTGCAAACAGGAACGCCGCAAGCCCCTTGCCGGCAAGCTCTATGGCAATGCCTGTGGGTATCATTGCAAGCCCCCCCGGCGCTATAGTCACCGGCTCCTCTATGCAGGCGTAAAGATCAGCGCCAGCTGCGCCGTCAGTCGCCCTTTTCGGGATAACAGCGTTATCTCTCAGCTTTTTTATTTTTACTATATTATTATCATTATTATTCATCGTAATCTCCTCCGGAATACCGAAATCTTTTCTGCTTTGCACCTAAATCCGTGAAGCTTATCAAGAAACCAAATTTCCGCTATTATATAAATCAAGAAAAATACCAAATCTTAGCTCCTGAAGCCTGACTTGCAGTGGGAAATAAGGAAAGGAAATTCCAAAAGGGTAAAACGTGGGGGACACCCCTTGTGGATTCTACCTTTTGATTCACCAAAGCAGAAATACTATTGAAGCATGATTTCAGGTACATTTTAACTATAAACTAATCACTAATTCCTAACCACTTAACCACTAATCACTAATCACTAAAAACTACTCCACTCCCCTGTAATAAAGCCCCCGTGTATGCGCAGAGCGAGGAGAAGCGCCGGTGCGGAAGTCATTGAAGATCTGTTCTCTTTCCTCACGGCTTTCACAGCTGAATCGAAGCACCTCAAAGCTTACGCCCCGTAATTCACTGCGGCGGTCAGCCATGTATAAAGGAACGCTGTTAAGTATCTCCGTACATGAGCCGAAGCATTTCATCGGAAAATCCATGCCCTTTCTGTCACGCAGAAGCGGAGCTTTTTTGCAATGCTTGCAGCCCTTACCGTCGTTTTTCGCAGGGCAGTTTCTTGTGAGCATCAGGGGAAGTCTGCCATATGAGATGATACCTGCCGGCATTTTACCGCCGAGCCTGCTTATCTGCTCCAGTGTCAGCTCAAAGGATACTTCTGCATCAAGCATTCCCTGCTGCTGTGCCCAGAGCATGGACTGTGTATTGGTCAGATTCAGTCCGAAGCCCCCGTGAATATCCATACCCAGCTCCTGCGCCATCTGAATGACAGCCACATTGTTTGCCAGGACTTCATTTATACCTAACTTCTGTATTTCCCCCAGCCGTCTGAATACGCTCTTTTCAATCCCGAAAAGACCTCTGGGAACATCAACGGCTACTGCAAACCCTCTGTCCATGAGCTTTTCAAGCTTTTTGTCGGAAAGGGTGCAGGGAACATATATCAGCTCGCAGTCAAGAAAGCTGTCTGAGATATTATCATCCCGGAACAGCGCACGGTAGCTTTGGGGGAGGTTCTGTTTTGCTGCGCCGCCATGAATAAATGCGGGAGCTTCATATCCCACCGGACGAACAGCGCCTCTTTTTTCGCTCAGCTGAGAAAGACAGCTGCTGCGAAGCTCGTTGAGCGCCGAAGCCGGAACAGAAAGTCCCTCGTCGATATCACATTCAAGCTTGTCTATAATATACGGCGTACCGCCTGTTTTGGAAAGGCTTTTTTCGCAGCGCTGACGGTCGGTGCCCACCTTTACAGCCTTTTCAGGAACGCTTCCCTCTGCAAAAGCCCGGTTTCCCCTGTCATCCTCTGCGGAAAGAGAAAGCCTTTTATCTTTTTTTATTTCAATATGCAGCTGTACGGGGATATGCCGTCTTTCGTTTTTGTACAGCTCATGTATGCGGGCAAAGACCTTGCTGTCCGCCGCTTCTACATTATCCTTTGAGCGCACGCCGAACATTTCCCTGCCGATTCTGCCGGTATAATAGCCGTCGGTAAAGCCGGAGCGGGAAAAGACCGACATCAGCCTGTCCCTTGTTTCAGGGGACATTTCACCGTTATCAAGACTTTCACGGCAGGCTGTCACAGCTGCGGCGACATATTCGGGGCGTTTCATTCTGCCCTCGATCTTGGCGGAGGCAACTCCCATTTCCTCAAGCTCTCTGAGATGATCTATTACAGACAGATCCTTCAGGCTGAGGTCATGACCTGTCCCGCCCCTGACAGAAAAGGGCAGACGGCAGGGCTGAGCGCAGGCGCCTCTGTTGCCGCTTCTTGAACCCAGCATTGCGCTGAAATAGCATTGTCCCGAAACGCTCATACAAAGCGCGCCGTGGACAAAGACTTCAATTTCGATAGGGCTTGCCTTTACGATCTCCCTTATTTCATCAGCGGAAAGCTCTCTTGAAAGCACAGCTCTTGTGAGTCCCAGCCCTGCAAGGTATTCAACGCCCTTCAGAGTATGCACCGACATCTGGGTCGAGCCATGTATCGGCATATCAGGCGCAGCCCGGCGCACGAGGCTGATAAGACCGGGATCCTGCATGATAAGGGCATCCACACCGATGGAGCAGGCATATCCGATCAGTTCCATAGCGGAGCTTATCTCATCATCATGCACAAGGGTATTGCAGGCAAGGTGCAGAGCAGTGCCGTTTATATGGCAGTAGCGCACGGCATCGGCGAGCTGTTCCTTGTTGAAATTATGAGCGGAGCTTCTTGCGCTGAAGCGTGAGGCTCCCAGATATACCGCATCAGCTCCCGATCTGACGGCTGAAAAAAGGGATTGTTCACCGCCTGCGGGAGCGAGTATCTCAAGCCTTGTCATTGTCATTTTTCTTATTTCTGCTGCCGAAGAAGGAGACCTGTTCAGCGCCCTCATCCTCAGCCTCGACAGCTGCAGATCTGCGCACTGCCTTGACCGGCTGAGAAACGGGAGAGGGGTCGCTCACAAGTCTGGATTTTTCTCCCAGTCTTTTTCTGAGGGTTTCCAGATCCTTTTTAAGTCTTGCGTTTTCTCTTTCAGCCTCCTCGAAGGAGCTGCGGTATTTAGCCGCATCATTAAGGTAATCCTTGATCTGATGGCGGAGGCTGTCGGCATCCTCTTCGCTTTTCATAAGCTGATCGCAGATATTGAGCGCAGCGAGCATCACTGCGGAGTTAGCAGAAAGACCGGGGGCAGCTTTTCTGATAGCATTGACCTCAGAATTAAGTCTTTCAGCGACAGAGCGGGTATAAAGCTCGCTTTCCTCACTGATAACAGTAAAGCGCGTACCGGCGATATCAATTTTAATACGGTTTTTGTTTTTATTATCCATAATGACACCTCAAAAAGCTTCATTGATAGAAAGCCCGGATCAGGAACATCCAAAGGCTCACATCCTGTCTGCCCCGAAGAACAAACACTTACTTACAATAATTATAACTCAAAAAACCCACTTTGTAAACCCCGGCGGCAGCGTCGACGCTGCACCCAAAATCGCACCCAAAATCGCGGGGCAGGTCGGAAACGCCGCCGGTGGCGGCTCAAAGAAAAAAGAATAAATAATAATCCCTCAGTCGCAGCTTGAAATGTGTGGCAGAGGGATACCTTTATGCTGATGATATGTGTGATATTTTGCGGACAGGGGTAGTGCTAATTCCTAATTCAATTAAATTCCACTTTCCACTTTCCAAATTCCAAATTTTATAATTTTCTATAAACTAATAACTATGATAACTATGATTTATAAACAGATATCTGGTTCTTATTGACAAAGGCGTGAAAAAAAGCTATAATGTAAGCAGAAACAAGGTGACCAGCCAATTACGGCAGTCCCCATATACGATTAGAAGTAACCGTTAGCGTGGAGGCAGGCGGTTACTTCTTTTTATGTTCATCCAGATACTTGACAATGTCAAGCACCAGGCGGACAATTGATACGATTAACGCTACAGTAGCGATGATTTCACCGTATGTAAGCATAATATCAATCCTCCCTTCG
>ONNU01000004.1 GCA_900319255.1 uncultured Eubacteriales bacterium | reverse complement strand
CTTAAGGTTCTCCCCTTTTGAAATCCCTTTTCCTTATCTCCCCCGGGTTCGCTCCACGTGGGTGGGTTTTATCGGATTTCTGCTTTCTGTCCAACGCGCGGAGGATCGGTGTGGTGAGGTAATCCGGACTTATTCTATCTGCATCAGAAAGATATGTAAAGCTCCTGACAATACCAGCTCTTAGTCATTAAAGTATGGCTTTCCACGGGGGTTAAGGAAAGGGGATTGCAAAAGGGGGAAAACTCAAGGGGGACACCCCTTGTGGTTTCCACCTTTTGACTCACCAAAGTTGAAATACTAATGAAGTATGGTTCAGGGCATAAAAGCTTAACAGTGGATTACCTTTTTCAACCCCAGCAGAGATGTCAGTTTCACGGATTTCAGGCATAAACTAATATCTATAAACTATAAACTAAAAACCAAATTCTCCATTCTGACAGAAAATAACCCCGTAATTAGAGTTAAATTATACATATAAGCCTATACTATTTTTATTTATTATACAAAAATTTTCATTTGTCGCTTTAATTCTTGACAAAATTGTTTATATGCATTAAAATGTTATCAACAAATTATTCATTTTTAAAATGTAAAAGTCTGTAATCTCAGATATAAATATAAAAAACAAAGACATCTGCGGAAATTGTTACTTTTGTGAGGTAAGAGTTTCCGCTGAATATGGTTGCACTCAGAGTATACATCATTCTATGCAGACAGGTAGGAGATTTTCATGGAAAAAGAAGAAAAGAAGCAGCTGCTTGAAGAAAAAAATATACATCTCTGGTTTTCTGGTTCACCTGTGTCGCTACAATCTATGAAGCTTGAGCTTGATATGAATGTAGGGGCTATCTTTGCGTACGGAAAATTCCTCAATGTGCAGCCCGAAAAGATCCGCGCTATGGTCTGCGATATCATATGCTATGATTCCCAGCGGCATCAGGTGGATGTTATCAAGGATTGTCTGTATGACGGCTTCGAGATCGAAAGAAACAAGGACTTCGGTACAAAGGTTCCCTTCCGTGTAATGAATCAGGCTACAAGAAATATCGAATTCGTGCTTAAATCCGTCACCACCGTTTCGGGGCAGACATGGTACAACAGGGAAGGAAAAAGATTCAATATCAGCCTCGATCAGGAAAGCATTTTCAATGTTCAGGCTGATCTTCATAAGCAGTTCATGGACAGCTGCGCAAGCGCCGGCTTCGATCAGACAAAGCTTATTCTCCAGCCCAAATTTGACAAGCTCTACTGGCTCTGCTCCTGCGGTACGCTCAACTGGAACGATGAGGATGTGTGCTGCTCCTGCGGTGTAGGCAGGAGTTGGCTGGAACATAATACCAACAAGGAATATCTCAGAACCGAACAGCAGCGTCAGGCTGTCGAGGCTGAACGCGTCAGAAGAGAAGCCGCTGAAAAGGAGCGTATCGACAAGGAAAGACAGGCTGAGGAATTCCGAAAGCGCAAGGAGACCTATGAAAAATCCCAGAAGCTCGCTGAGGGTCAGAAAAAAGCCGGAAAGATACTTCCGCTGATACTTATAGCTGTGCTGCTGATAGGCGGCGGATATACGCTGGTGGTATACGGTATCCCCTATTTCAAATATCAGAGCGCCATGTCTGACTATGACAAGGGCTTTTACGATCAGGCAAAGGAAAAATTTGAAAAGATGGGCGATTATTCCGACAGCAAGGATATGGTGATGAAATGCACCTATACCAAAGCCGGAAGCTATGCCGAAGCCCAGAATTATCAGCAGGCTGCTGAAATGTACCAGTCCATTGACGGCTATATGGATTCCGCCGAAAAATACACCGAGACCATGCGTCTTTATGCCCAGAAGCTTTACAATGACAAAAGATATGTTGACTCAATGAAGATCTACCGCAGCATTGATGCTACCGATGATCCGAATTATGAGAAATGCCAGAAGAATCTTTATGATATGGCAGGCAGGGATTACGGCAAGGCTAATTACAAGAAGGCATACAAAAAATACAACTTTTTAGGCGACTACAAGGACAGTGAGGACAAGGCAAAGGATTGTCTGTATCACCTTGCTGCGATAGACTACGGCAAGCTCGATTACAAGCATGCCTTTGAAAAATACGATCAGATCAGGGGCTACAAGGATGTTGACGAGAAGCTGAAAAAATACAGCACCCTTGCAATGTTCATCAGCGCAGTCGGTGAGGACGGCACTCCGGCAGTATGGAACGCATATGATGTGAAATGCCCCAAATGCGGCAGCAATGCCGAATATATCCTTGAATTCAGCGACAACGGCGCTTTGAAGATCGGTGTCAACTGCGAAAAGGAAGGCAAATATATCGTCAAGGAATCCCGCTTCAAGATCGAAAACAATGTCCTGTATGAGGGCTACTATGTTGACGGCAACCTGAAATTCAAGAAGCTTGCCGATATCAAGAAGATCAACGAAAACGACAACAGCATGGAAGGCAAAAATGTTTCAGTCATTATGACCGATCCTGTCAACAGCAAAAACAAAGGCACTATCACCCTGTACGGGAACGTGATCTCCGGCGACAAGGTAGATCTGGGCTAAATATTCCAGGAGGACGCAGACCATTCATCTGCGCCCTCCTTTTTTACTTACTGACAAGCGGTGACGAAAAGGAAAAATAATAATATGACCCCTCCGCTTTTCTTACGCTCAGCCCCCTAACAAGGTAAGGCAAGAAACAATGATGCAGGCTTCTGTATAATTCCTGATTCAATATAATTCCACTTTCCAAATTCCATATTCCAAATTCAACTATAACCAAAATTCCTCATTCCTAATTCCTAACTCCTAATTCAAAACAATTCCGGATTCCGATCACCAACTAGTAGCAAAAACCCGGGTAATGTATATAATGATAATGTAAGGTGCAGGCAGAAGCTGGCGGATGGAGGTTTGCAGATATGAAAAAATGCTGTGTCGGGCGAAAAGCTTTATCCTTCGGGCTGGGATTGCTTGCGGGTGTTATTCTTCCGCAGTGCTGGATCGCTGTTATCGCTGCTGTTTTGCTGGTGATAGTCGCATTTGCCGCATCCCGCTGCGGAGGTCAGTTTTGTTAGGAGGCTGCTTATGAAATTTGTAGTAGTTGACAACCCTAAATTCTGGAGCTTCTTTCTCAGGAAAATGTTCAGGATAAAAAAACTCCCGCAAACTGCTAACTGAACACATATTTATCAGGGGACTATGCTTTAAAAAACGCTGAAAAGCCCCAAAAAAGCCGATGAATTGTTGGATTCACCGGCTTTTCTTTTTCTCTTTCCGTCCGTCATTTTCTCGCTGCGCTTTGAAATTGACCGGGTTGGTGGGTTGGGGGAGTTATTATTTATTATTTTCTTCCGCCTCTCTCCTCGAGGCAATGCTGTCAACTTAGCGAAGCTTTTATAATCTCTTTGCTTTCTCAGTTTTTATACTTTGGTGTAATAAACCCGCGAATGAATTGCTCGTTGATCTTTACCTTTCTATACTCAACAAAATCATCGCCGTTTTTATCATTATCATCATGGTTGCCCTCAATAACAGTCATTATCCCACCATTGACATTTGTAATGATCCCCACATGATAAGCGCCCGTTTTGCAATCGCCGACTCCATCATCATCCCAGTTATAGAAGATCAGATCTCCCCTTTCCGGAACATATGCGTCATCCTCTTTCCATATGCCCTTTGCCATCGCGCCTCTTACCATTGTGGGACAGCTGCAGCTCGGATAGATCAGATCCACCATTCCTGCCTTCATGAATACCGCTGATACATAGGTTGCGCACCAGGGATCAAGTCCTCTCATATAATATGAGCCCGGGATCCTGCCTTTATTATATACGTCAAAGATGATCTTATAGGAGCCGTCTATCTCATTGTAATGATACCAGCTCAGCGCCTGATCCACTATGCGCTTTCTTTCCGAGCTTTTCAGCACTGTAACTGTGCATATATCGCTCTTGCCGTTATAGGTCTGAACACGGATCTTTGCCGTGCCGGGTTTCAGGGCTTTTATTTTGCTGTCCCTGCTTGTTGTATCTATCCCAACGATATCGGATGCGCTGGATGTGAAATATCTTACCAATGATGCTGAATTATCATTGGTCTTACTGAAAAGGGTATAGCTTTCGCCTGCTACAAGGCTGAGCTTATTCCTGCCGAGAGTTATCTTTTTCGGGGCTGCCATTACCGTGACCGTACACCAGCCCTTTTTACCGTTGGGGGTCTTTACTGCAACGGTGGTCTTTCCCGGTTTTACGCCCTTAACAACGCCATTATTATCTATCAGGGCTATTCTTTTATCCCATGAATAATATATTTTATTAAAGGCTTCGCTGCCTGCTGCCGCTGCGCTGTTGAGCTTATAGCTTTCTCCTGCGCCTATGGTTATCTGTGTCTTATCGAAGGAGATACCCGTTGCCAGAGGCTTTACACTGACCTTGCAGACTGCTGTCTTTCCGTTATAGGTTTTTACTGTGATATTCGCTGTGCCTGCCTTTTTTGTCAGAAGCGTTACATTCCAGCTGTTTCTTACTATCTCCGCAACGCTGCTGTTGCTTGTGGAATAGCTTCTTCCCACAGCTGCGCTGCCGTCATTGATATAGCTGTACAGTGGGATCCTTTCACCGATACCGGTTGAATATGAAGCCTGGGTAAATGAGATCCTCGCCGGTTCTTTTTTCACCGTAACATTAATGACCTTCATCGCCCTGCCGTCATACCATATCCTCACCTGCGCCTTACCGTTCTTCAGCGCATACAGTCTGTTTCCGTTTATTTTAGCGATATCTGCCGGAGCGGCTGACATTTTTATACGGCTCATATCTGCATCAGCCGGCGCTGCGGTACAGCCTACGATAATATTATCCCCTGCGCCCAATGTGATATTATCGGATGCGGCAATGCTTTCTGCCGGGATATAAGAATACACGCTGCATTCGGCTTTAAGCTCGCCATAGCCTGCGGTGACAACAGCCGTACCGGGTCTTAATGCGGTCACAGTGCCGTTTTTATAGGCTGCGGTATTATTATCTGTGCATGACAGGGCTATCTCGTCCTCATTTCCATAAAGCGGGAACAGCGTTGCTTTAAGCTTAGCGCTTTTTCCCACACGAAGCTCCAGGCTTTCATAATTGAATTTCAGAAAAGCATATCCGCCCTGTTCAACGCTGACAAAGGGGATATTCTTTGAAGCGGCGAACTGTGCTGCATAGGAATCCTGTGAGCCGTAGAGCGTGATATCCTCAGCGCATTCTGCAAAGGCATTCCTTGCGATAAGCTCCACGCTGTCGGGGACAAATACGCTATGGATATTATAGTATCCGCCGAATGTCCCGGCTTTTACCGAAGTTACCGGGTGTTCGTCAATAACAGCGGGGATCGTGACATGATCCGAAAAGCCGTTATAAAGTGATATCGCTGCTTCTCCGTCAGAGTTGAGGTCATATTCAAACTCATCATTTTCAGCTGCCGATGCTTTCAGCCCGTGCGCTGTCATCATCAAAGCAAGCATAGCAAGACCTGTCAGAAGCAATACAAGTCCGCATTTTTTCATTCCTTTTCTTTGGGTCATCAGTATACTCCCTTCTTGTGATAATATTCCGATCCATCCTCTCAGACAGACCGCTTATGTGATTATAACACATTATCTTACAAAAATCCACTTATTCCTCTCCTCCGGGCAGCGTCGACGCTGCACCCAAAATCGCGGGGACAGATCTGACAAAGCTTTACTTTCACTCTCGCGTGTTATACCTGGGTGGTAAGCGGGAATGAAATAATCCTCAGCCGGCTCCTGCGAAAACTCCCAGAATTATTTTACACGAACCTTGCCGCCGGTGTCAAAACCGCGCCGGCGTGCCGCCGGTGTCAAAATCGCGGGGGCAGATCTGACAAAGCTTTACTTTTGCTCTCGCGTGTTATTGTTTTTAGTGGTTAGTAGTGATTAGTGATTAGTGGTTAGCGGTTGGTTAAAATTTGGAATTTGGAAAGTGGAAAGTGAAATTTAATTGAATCAGAAATCAGGACTGTGCGAAAAAGATAATCTTTTTCATTATTCATTTTTCAGGCTTCAGTTAGCCGGCATCGCCGTGACGGAGGGGTTAGATCGGGAAGCTTTGGTTTTTGCACAGCCTGAATTCCTGTTTTCTTATTCCTCATTCAGCTTTCGGCATATTTTTCGGGGGTAATGATTTATGATAGAACTGCGTTCAGTCCGGCTGTCATATTCAGGTTATCAGCTGAGGGGGGCGGTTCGGCTTTTACATAATCATTAAGGAGGAACACTGCATGAAAACTATGCTGCAGGATAAGGAGCTTACTTTGTATCTTTCCGGTGATATCGACCATCACAGCGCCCGGGAGATAAGAGAAACGGCTGACGGACTTGTGAACGAGATGCAGCCAAGAGTGCTGAAGCTGAATTTTGCCGATGTGGGGTTTATGGACAGCTCGGGGATCGGGCTGATAATGGGCAGATACCGCACGATGCAGCTTTACGGGGGAGATCTCAGGGTCACGGATGTCCCTGACTCTCTGCGCAGGATCATGGAGCTGTCCGGACTGAACGCTCTTGATGTGATAGTATGATATCCCATGCAATGATCGAATAACTCAAGGAGATAACAAAATGAACATTCTGAATCAAACCACCTTTGAATTTGAAAGCAGATCCTCAAACGAAGCCTTTGCACGGGGAGCTGTGGCTTTGTTTGCATCTCAGCTTGATCCGACTGTGGGCGAGCTTTCGGATATCAGGACAGCCGTTTCCGAAGCGGTGACAAACTGTGTTGTACACGCCTATCCCGTGAGCGTGGGGAAAATACGCATCAATGTCCGGATCCTTCCTGAAAATACCGTTATGGTGAGGATCACTGACAAGGGCTGCGGTATCGAGGATATCAAAAAAGCGATGGAGCCGCTGTACACAGGCGCGCCGGAGCAGGAAAGGGCAGGGCTTGGCTTTGCAGTGATGCAGAGCTTCTGTGATGCGGTCAGCGTTCGTTCGGCTGTGGGAAAGGGCACCACCGTAACGCTGCGGAAAAAGCTCAGTCCGAGGTGCGGCAATGGCAATACTTGAAAACGATCCCAGAATTTGCGAAAACCTTGGACTTGTACATTCCTGCGCCGCGCGCTTCCGGGGCAGGGGGATGGAATATGACGACCTGTATCAGGCGGGCTGTGTGGGGCTTGTCAAGGCGGCGGAAAGATTCGACCCCTCTCTTGGCTACAGGTTTTCGACCTATGCCGTACCGGTGATACTGGGAGAGATCAGAAGGATATTCCGTGACGGCGGCGCTGTCAAGGTATCAAGAAGCATCAAGGAGCTTTCTCAGCGCATAAGCAGAGAAACCGACGCTTTTATCAGCAGAAACGGAAGAGAACCGCTGATATCGGAGCTTGCGCAGCTCACAGGCGCCACAGCCGAAGCTGTCACCGAAGCCATCAATGCATCCGGCGCTCCCCTCTCCCTCACAGCCACGACAGAGGACGGGGAGATACAGACCGATGTACCAGTCCCCTCCCACGATTCGGGCATAATAGAAATAATGTCCCTCCGCACTGAGCTGGAGGGACTTGACGAAAAGGACAGGAAGCTTCTGGAGCTGAGATATTACCGCCGCTTCACCCAGAGCCGCACCGCAAAGCTTCTCGGCATGACCCAGGTACAGGTCTCAAGGCGCGAAAAAAAGCTTTTACTCCATCTGAGAAAAAAACTAAGCTAAAGCGCCGCCGGAAGACTGAAAAATGAATAATGAAGATTTTTTCTTTCGCACAGTCCTGATT
>ONNU01000062.1 GCA_900319255.1 uncultured Eubacteriales bacterium | reverse complement strand
GTCAAGGCTTAATCATGGCTGCGGAATAGGGATTCGAACCCCAACAAACAGAGTCAGAGTCTGTCGTGCTACCGTTACACAATTCCGCAATATTCAGTTTTGTCTCACCTGAGAACGATATTTATTATACCACTACATCATACCGTTGTCAATACTTTTTTTGAATTTTTTTAAAATATATCATCGAAATCCCCGTAGGGGTTATTTATGCGCTCTCCATATTCCTCCTGGGCATCGCTTATCAGCCTTGCTATCGCTGCATCTGAGGCTTTGTCCTTTGAATCCACGATATACCCGAATATATTTTTCAGCGACAGATTCTCAACTATGCTCAGAATGATATCTGTGATCTCATATGAAGAAAAGTTAACGGCGCTCATCAGGTACTCCTCCGCCTTCTCTGCTATGTTATCGTCAAGCGGCTCGTATGTATCCCACTGACGGTATGCAAGCGCGTGAAGCTGTCCGAGTGATTCCATGTTCTTCGGCTTATCCTGATATTCGTTAAAAAACTGAATAAAATATTCCCTGAGCTCATCAGCCTCAAGCGATTCAGACAGTGTCCTGAAATCCATCTCCATTTCTTCACCACCCTCACAAACAACTATGCATAGCCGTAATATCCGCTTTCAGAAAAGCACCGGTATCCATACCGTACAATATTAATTTTACTCTATTTCATTAAATATTGCAATAGAAATTTTTAATTTATTCACTTTTTGCGCCTGATATCTACATTCTGCACATCGTTTTTGTTCATCGTATTATCACTTTAGTGAAAAAATCCTCCCTTCCTGAGCTTAATTATGCAGGCGGGAGGACTTTTTGTACTACAAGAGTATCGGCTGGAGCTGTTTGCCGTCAAGCGCCGCTTTTACGGCTTCCGGTATCAGGCTGAAATCTGCTACAAGCGAATTGGGCTTGCGGACAGGGTCGTCCTGGGAAAAGGGAACGAAATAATAATGCCGGGTGTTCAGCAGTCTGCCGATATTCTGCGCGGCGGCGCTAAGGGCATCGTTTGTGGCGATCGCAAGCACCACCGGCTTTTTCTGGCGCAGATGGGATTTTACTGCCATCGTCACCGGAGTATCTGTGATCCCTGCCGAAAGCTTTGCCGCAGTATTCCCGGTGCAGGGCGCTACCAGCATAATATCTGTCATTCCCTTCGGCCCCAGCGGTTCGCTTTCTGTTATGGATGAAATGATCCTGTTTCCGCATATCTCTTCTATACGCTTTCTGATATCCTCTGCTTTTCCGAAGCGCGTATCTGTATTATACAGAGTCTGTGACATGATCGGTATTATATTATAGCCTGTATCCCGCAGGATCATAAGCTGCTCAACAGCCCTGCTTACCGTGCAGAACGATCCGCACATTGCAAAGCCGATATTTGCTTTCGTCATTTCCATTCCTCCTCCATTATCCGGTATATTGAATTTTTTATTATTCTCCCCGCCGTTTCCGGCGCTGTTTTTCCAGGGAGGGATAATGCGTGTATCAGCGGTATTCCCAGCTGCTCTGCGGCTTTTTTGTCCGCCCCTCCGGGCGCTGACGCAAGATCGATAACAAGTGCCCTCCGGCAGCAGCGTGACAAAAGCTTCCTGTCAAATATCATCTCCGGAATCGTATTGAAAACAAAATCATAGCTCCCGCTTATAGCGTTCGTGCTGACTGCTTTCATGCCCCATGCCCTGATAAGCTCAAGGTCATGGCTTTTTCTTGTGCTGACGGTGACATCTGCGCCCATGCCCCGGAGATATACCGAAAGCACCCTGCCTATCCTCCCGAAGCCTGCCACAAGACATTCCGATGAATTGATGGTCACCGGTGAATTGCTGACTGCGATGGAAAGCGCGCCTTCGGCTGTGGGGACGGCATTCGCTGCCGCAAAGTCCTCCCGCCTGCCGTAGAAAAAGCAGCGCTTCCCGGAAAAGAAGCTCTCCGGCAGTGCCCCCTCAAGCCCGCAGAAAACAGGCTGGTCTGCTCTTATCATTTCAAAGACTGCCGCAGCCTGTGCATCCGAATCAGAAAAGGGGCTGTATATTGCAGCGCCGTCCTTTGACACAGGCAGGGGCAGCATCAATGCATCGGAATTTTCCACTGCATTTCTGATACCGGTATTTTCCAGCCCCATATGATCGCTGCATCTGTCAAAGCCGCTTATACAGACATCGTAACCGTCATCAAGTAAACTGCGGGCGCAATACAGCTGTCGCAGATCACCCCCGATCACTCCGATACTTTTTATTTTTTTCATATACTCCTCCGTAATCATGCCCCCGGAAATACCGTCATCCGGCATCCCCATATATCACACCGGCAGCGCATAACACACTGCCGCAGGCTTATTTTTATATCATAATATGCTGCGCCCTCCGGGTTGTGACGGCAGAGAATTTTCAGTGGTAAAGTAATGCTGCCATACTGTGACGATGAAAGCGCCTTCCCTCGTCACACCCGTCACACTTTCAAAAGCCCGAAGCTCCGGGAGTATACTGCGTTTTATCCTTAATTGACATCATTACCCTTCAAAAGGAAGCTCCGGAATCACAATTCCTGATTCCTGATTCCTAATTCAATTAAATTCCACTTTCCAAATTCCAAATTTTAAACAATTCCTAATTCCTAACTCCTAATTCAATTAAATTCCAAATTCAAATTTTAACCAACCACTCATGTCTATAAACTAAAAACCTGAATCCGTGAAACTTACATCTCCGCTGCTGGTGAAAATAGAATCCGATGTTCCGCTTTAATGCCCTGAGCCATACTTCATTAGTATTTCTGCTTTGGTGAGTCAAAAGGTGGAAACCACAAGGGGTGTCC
>ONNU01000037.1 GCA_900319255.1 uncultured Eubacteriales bacterium | reverse complement strand
TTTCCAAATTCCAAATTTCAAACAATTCCTAATTCAATTAAATTCCACTTTCCAATTTCCAAATTCCAAATTCAAATAAATGCATACCGCATCAGTAGTAATTTAAACTAAAAAATAAGATTTTATGAATTAATGTTTGGCAGATATTTAGCGGTCGGGAATGAGAAAAACCCTTTACAAATCAGTGCTTTTTGTAGTAATATTATGTATGAGAAAGAAGATACAAAACAGACGAAATATTACAGGAGGTTAATCTATGGATAACAAAAAAGAAGAATTGGGAAAAGAAGAAAATGTCGTTTCCTTTAATTTTTCAGATGAGGATAGCCAGGCTGAAGAAGTTTCTTTCCTCTCGGGTCCGATAAGATCATTTGACGATGACTTTCCTGACATTGAGGATGAAAAAAAATCATCTGAAAAGTCTAAGGATGAAGTGAAGAATAAAAGAGAACCTGTTAATAACAGACAGCCTGTGGGCGCTGCTGTAAGATCAGGTGCGCTGCCCATCAGGGATGAGGCTCCGGCTGAGAAAAAGCCCGAGGCTGAAAAGGCTGCGGAAGTGGAAAAGCCGCAGGATAAGACCAAGGAAAAAGCAGAAGAAAAGAAGCCTGAGCCTGTTCAGGTAAAAGACGAAAAGAACGAAAAGGAAATACAGGCAAAGCAGGAAATGCAGGAAAAGAACGCAGAAAGCGTAAAGGACGAAAAGCCCGCAGAGGATGACGAGCCTGTTGTTTTTGAAGCTCCGAAAAAGGAGGCTGCAAAGCCCGCAGCAGCTCCTGTGAAAGAGGAAAGCGATGAGGAAGAGGTAGTATTTGCTACTGCTGCTGCTCCGGTGAGAAAGACAAAGATCGTTCAGCAGAAGGCTCCGAAGAAAAAGAGCAGCTTCCCGTTTATTCCCCTGGCAGTTTCAGCAGCGGTCATCTGTCTTGCGGCAGGGGGCGCCTTCATGGTGCTCAACGGCAACTTTGCAGCATCAGAGATAAACGAAGGCAACGAAAGCAACGAAAGCGTAGTTTCTCAGGAGGCAAAGGATGCGGCTGCTTCATCAAAGGAGGATTCCGTACAGACACTTCCGGTGCTGAGAGAGGAATCCGCCGATATCAAGACCATCAATACAGAGACTATCGTATTCGGTGACAATGTAATGGTATCCGGGGTAAAGGTCAGCGGAATGACCCTCAGCGAGGCTTATGACGCTCTCCAGAACAGACTTCTTGATCTGCGAGATGATATCAATATCGAAATCAACTGCTCAGGAAAGAATATCACCCTTACACAGAATGATTTCAGCTTTGATACAGACCTTTCAAATGTTCTGATACAGGCATATCATTTCAGCAGAGGCGAGCTTGACAATCCTGCTGTAGAATATACAGAGAACGGCAAATACAAGGATTTCCATGTAATGTCGGTAATCAACAGGGATTCCATCAGCGGCGCAGTAAAGAAGGTAGCTGAAAAGTTCGATGTCCAGCCCCAGGACGCTCATGTAAAGAGCTTCAACCCCGACAAGGCAGAGAAGTTCACCTATGCAGAGGGCAGCGACGGCTATCTCATCAGCCAGAAAACGGTTCAGGAGGAGATCGAAGCTATTCTTGAAAAGCCCGAAAAGAAGGGCGGCTTCAGTGTAAAGGCAGTAAGAACACCCTACACAAAGACACTTGAGGCTGTAAAGGCAAATACAAAGCTTATCGGTTCACACTGCACAACAGCGAATAACGTATGGGCATCCGTATTCAATATGGAGCTTGCGATAAAGAGCTGTAACGGATATGTAGTAAAGCCGGGGGAGACCTTCTCATTCAATAAGATGACAGGTGATACGACAACCGGCGAGCTTGGTTATGTACCGTCAACCGCTATCGTAGGCGGCAGATATGAGCAGCAGTACGGCGGCGGTATCTGTCAGGCAGCTACTACGATCTATATAGCAGCAATGAAAGCCGGCATGGAGGCTGTTGAAAGACACGCTCACCAGTACGCTTCGGTATACGCTGACAGAGGACTTGACGCAACGGTCGACTACGGTTCACTTGACATGAAGTTCAAGAACAATTACGAGTATCCCATCTATATTGCGACCTATGTATATGATTACAACGGCGACGGCTGTGATGAGCTTTGCGTAGAGTTCTACGGACCTATCTCAGCAGAGTTTGA
>ONNU01000054.1 GCA_900319255.1 uncultured Eubacteriales bacterium | reverse complement strand
CTTAACCCCTGTGATAGCCGGGCTTCAGTAGCTAAGATTTGGTATTATCATTGCGATCCTGACACCGGCGGCACGCCGGCACGCCGGCGCCGGGGGATGTTGACAGTTGGGGGGAAATTTAATATTATAATATAGGTATAAATGCTTTTTGGGGAACGGCAGGGCTTGGTATGAGTGTAAGGAATAAAAGTGATAATAAAAAAAGAACGCTGCAGGGGGATATTCTGCTGGTGGGGGGACTGCTGCTTGTGGGGCTGGGGATCATGGCTTTTCTGCTTTTTACGGCGCAAAGGGGCAGCCTTGTGCAGATCCGTGTGGACGGCAGGGTCACTGAAACTCTGCCCCTTGACAGGAATATCACAAGGCAGATCACTACGGAATATGGTACGAACGTGCTTGTGATCGAAAACGGCGAGGCTTTCGTAAGCTCCGCAGACTGCCCGGACGGCGTTTGCAAAAATATGGGCAGGATCAGCAAAAACGGTCAGTCTGTTATCTGCCTTCCCCATAAGCTCGTTATTGAAATATCCGGTCAGCAGCAGGATGACAGCAGCGCTCCTGATGTGATCGTGAAGTAAAAGGATTTTTTAACCTGAATCCTTGAAAATGACATTTCCGTTGCTGTCGGATAAAAAAATCCGCTGTTCCGCTTTCATGCCCTGAATCATACTTCATTGGTATTTCTGCTTTGATGGGTAAAAATCCCACTTTTGCAATCCCCTTTCCTTATCCCCGCCGCAAGCCAGACATTAATAGCAATAGCAAAGATTTAGTATTGTCAGAGGTTTTGCAAAAGTAAATGTGATAAATCCGCATGGATACAGCAGCTTGATTCATTTTTCCTTTGAACACCACGGATTCAGGAAAGCTTTACCGCTTTTCCAGGAAGGAGTGACTGTATGAAAACAAGAAAAACAAACAACCGCTCCGGTCTGGCTTTGCGGGCTGCCGGGTATGGCATACTGATCGCTCTTGCCCTTGCCCTCAGCTATCTTGAAGCGCAGCTGCCTGTGTTTTTTGCTGTGCCGGGTATGAAGCTGGGACTTACAAATATCGTGGTGCTGCTGGCTCTCTACAGAATGGGGAACGTCAGCGCAATGTCTGTCAATGTCCTGCGAATCGTGCTTGTATCCCTGCTTTTCGGCGGCTTTTCTCCTATGCTTTACAGTCTGGCAGGCGGTATGCTTTCCACCGCCGTGATGATGCTGCTGAAAAAAACCGGCAGATTCAGCGTTATCGCCGTAAGCATCGCCGGCGGCGTCAGTCATAATATCGGGCAGATACTTGTTGCTGTGCTGGTGCTGAATACTGCGGGAATAGCGTGGTATCTTGCTGTGCTGTGGATAACCGGAATGATAACCGGCGCGCTTATCGGACTGCTGGGAGGACTGCTGATAAAACGGCTGCCGGAAACCATATTTGAAAAGCAATGAATCCTCAGGGCTTTCCCCTTGAAATATCTGGAAGGATGATAAATTTGAAACTGAAAACCATCTGCGCATTTCTCGGTGCAGCGCTGGCGATATGCTTTTTATGCTCATGCAATAATAAAATACCGGAAACCGAGGATGAAAAAAAATGCACAAAAGAGCTTTTTGCAATGGATACATATATGACCGTGACAGCCTACGGCGAGGATGCTGAAAACGCTGTGAATGAAGCTCTTGACGAGGTAAGACGGCTTGATACGCTCCTGTCCACTGAAAACAACAAAAGCGAAATATATAAGCTCAATTCAAAGGGCAGCGCAAGGCTTTCACCGGACAGCGCCGCCCTTTATGAAAAAGCCAGCCGCATATATACCTCAACAAACGGCGCGTATGATATCACGGTATATCCCCTGATGAAGCTGTGGGGCTTTATCGGAAACGAGCCTGCTCTTCCCGACCCGGCAGAGCTGAAAAGCGTTACCGCAGATATCGGTCAGGACAGGCTCAGCTATAATGACGGCGTGCTGACACTGGGAAAAAATCAAGGCGTGGATCTCGGCGGCATCGCAAAGGGCTACACCGGCGACAGGATAATGAAGATCTTTGAAAAACATAATATAAGCTCGGGTGTGATATCTCTCGGGGGAAATGTTCACTGCTATAAAACAAAGCCGGACGGTGAAAAATGGAACTGCGGCATAAACGACCCGGATTCTCCCGGACAGGGCATTGCAGGCTCGTTGAAGGTCGAGAATAAAGCCGTAATAACCTCCGGCGGATATGAGCGTTACTTTACCGACGAAAAAACCGGGAAGAAATACCATCACATAATGGATCCCCGAACCGGATACAGCGCAGAAAGCGGGCTGTTATCCGTAACGATAATAAGCTCAGACGGAGCGCTGGCGGACGGGTTATCCACAGCCTGCTTTGTAATGGGGAAGGATAAAGCCGCAGAATACTGGAGGGGGCATAGTGAAGAATTTGATATGATAATGATAGATGAAAACGGAGAGATGACGGTAACGGAGGGGATAAAGGATGAGGTGAGTACGGAGAGGAAGGTAACAACGGTGGCAAAGGAAAGCTGACAAAAAGCAAAAGTTTCGCCAGCCTTTTCAAAGGCTGCAGGGGTCCAGGGGGCGCCGCAGGCGGTCAAAGAAAAACCAGGCAACGGGCGAAGCCACGCTGCCGGAAAAGACCGAACGAGCTTCCCCCTGCGAAAGCACTACGCACCACCCATTCCTTTTTCAGTCGTCTGTTGAATCAATGTCATCAACTTTTGAATTATACCGTTGATATACCGCTGTAATACTCCCTCCGTCACGGCGTTCCTCCGTGACACCTCCCTCTGAGAGGGAGGCGGAAGAAGTGAATAGTGAATAGTAATATAACCTGCCTAACCATTTGTGCATCCCTACAAAAATCCTGCCCAAAACTACAGCACCCTTACCAAATCCACTCCCTTATCCCCTCCCCTGCCTCCGATTTTTATAAATACCGTGAATATCCCTTTCATATATTCAAAAAATCTTCCCATTATGCGTGAGTGACCTTCCCTTGTACTGCTGTATAATTATATTAAAGAATTATAATACACTGATAAAATCAGGCTTTTCCGGCATTAATCCTTCAGA
This sequence comes from uncultured Eubacteriales bacterium, assembly GCA_900319255.1. Taxonomy (GTDB): domain Bacteria; phylum Bacillota; class Clostridia; order Oscillospirales; family Acutalibacteraceae; genus UBA1213. The sequence goes on along the minus strand of ONNU01000054.1, from coordinate 3,700 downwards.
GAATCATAGCGCGGAAAATGCCTGATTTTTTATTGATATTAAACATCCGGACAGCTTAAAATTTAGTATTAATGCATATTGTAATACATTTCCGTTTCACTTAGAATTGAATTATACCGGCTTTGTTAAAGCTGAATTTTTCACACGGAGGGAAAACCATGAAGTTCCATGCAAAATCCGCGCTTGCGCTTATTATGACGGCTTTAATGGCTCTGTCGTCATCAGCGCCGGCGATCGCAGTGTCTGATGCGGATGCACAAAATGCACAGTCATCTGCCGCAGCTGCCACAACCGCCGGGCAGTATTCCGATGCGCAGCAGTCCGATGAAACGGCAAGGGAAAATGCTGTCAGCTCTATGAAAGAACAGATAAACAATGAGCTGACTTCTGACGCTCTGCCGGAAAGAATGAACGGCGCTGCAGCTGTAACCACCACAACCACGACAACGACCACTACCGAAGAAAAAACGGTGACAGACACCGGCTCCGCAGACAGCAGCCTCAGCGATACAAAAAAATCATCAGAGCAGACAGCTGCTGATGAAACCAATGAGGCTGAGCAGGATCAGAAGGAGGAAAAGCATACGCAGATCCTTCCCTATGGCATTTCCATGAAGGAGCTGTGTCCGCAGTTTGCAACAGGCGATACCACCACCCAGGGTTCATTCCCGGATGATATTGACGTAACAAGAACATCTGAGGATTACTACGCTGCCAAATACGGCGAAAGCAGCAGATATTCCCTCAGAGCCGTTAATTTCCCCGCATCGGTGGACAACAGCCAGAGCCCCTATTTCCCGGAGGTAGACTCTCAGGGCTCCATCGGCTCCTGCACCTGCTGGTCACAGGTATATTACCAGTTCACCTATACCTTCAATAAATCAAGAGGTATAAAAACCACCCCCCAGAATACCTTCTCCCCCATGTTCACCTACAGCCATATCAACGGCAGTGTTGACAGCGGCTCGGCTTCCTTTGATGCGTATACTGATATGACCAAATTCGGATGCGCAACACTCGAGGAAGTCCCCTATGGAAAGGATTATCTGAATATTAACGCAACGGCTGATATTTTCAGAAAAGCCGCAAACCGCAGAGTAAAGGATTATCATTCCATCAAATCTATCGGCGATGGTGATGCGATTATCACCTCAGTCGATGACCCCGATCTTGAGCCGTTCAAAACGGTTCTCATGGGAGGCGATATCATTTCCATGACCAGCGGCATAACCTGCTGGCGTCTGGGAAATCTGAAGGATCCGAAGGTCTCCGGTGTCAATGAAGGCGCAGTGGGAGATGTAGTTGTGCTGTGCAATGACGGCGGAAACGGCGGTCACAGAATGACTATCGTAGGCTACAATGACAATATCTGGACAGACCTCAATAATAATGACAAGATAGACAGCGGCGAAATGGGCGCTTTCAAGATCGTGAATTCATGGGGCAAGGGCGTAGGAACCAACGGCTTCTACTGGATACCCTATGATACGGTAAATAAAAAATCTGTGGTTGAAAACTCTGTGGTATATCCCGACAGACAGTCCGCAATGACAGAATACACCTGGATGGAAGTAATGCCTGTTGATTATGTGCCGAGATATTTCCTCAACATAGATCTCAGCACAGCCGAAAAGGGCGATAAATCCGTCAAAGTAATCGGCAAATGGGCAAACTCCACCTACTCCACACCGGCAGTCACCGGCATAAGCGATCATTCACAGACATATCATTCCTTTGACGGCACTCAGAACGAAAGCGAAGGCGTATTCGTCTGGGATGTAAAATATGTAATGGATAAGCTGGGAACAGACCGGTTCGATGAAATAGAATGGAGCATCGAATATAAGGACAGCAAAGCAAACGGACGTCCTCTCACGGTCAAGAATACATACTTCTATGATGAAAAGGAATCCGCTGTTAAATTCGCACAGAGCGGTTTCCCCTTCACCGTTGAAAACTCCTCAAAGACCATCGTATTCAATACCCCTGTTCATAACAACGCTATCATCTATTACAGAGGCTACAAGGAGCCTGTTATCAGATATAAGCTTGGCAGCACATGGAGCGACGCTTCCGGTAAAGCAATGAGCTATACTCTTGAGGAGCATGGTTATGTGTATAAATATGTAATACCTATGGGCACGGAAAGCTCTGTGCTTGTAATGTTCGGCGACGGCAAGGGCAACTGGGATACTAACAACGGACGCTATTACAAGGCAGTCAAGGATCTGAACCACTTCGCTACAGAAGGCGTTGCAGAACCCATGGTGCTGGAGATCACCCATTATGCCGATGAGGTATCGGATCTTGACACCATAGATTCACTCTACGGCATAACCACCGGCGGATATGCTCCCTACAGATACAGAGTTGAAATTATCGACACGAAGGACGGTTCCACGTTTTTCAGCAATGAATACGGCAAAGAAACAGCCTATTCCGCTTCCGTGAACAACGGCAGCATAAAATTCACCAAGGAATCAAAATTCAAGGTAATAATCTATTCCATGGATGTTACCGGAACTGAAACAAGCCAGAGCTATACTATCACTATAAAGGATATGCCATTCAGATTTAACGAGCTGAGCGCAAGTCCCGGAAAGACGATCTATCAGTCCGGCGATGAAATAGTCCTGACTGCCACTGATGAAAACGACAAACTTGATCCCGGCGACTGTAATTTCATGTTTGCAATTTACAAGGACGGCATTTTAAAGCAGAAAAACTCCATCCGTCCCAAGAGCTACAATATGTACGGCAACAGATCAACCGCTTATCTGACCTTCAATGCAGGCGAAGCAGGAAAATATACCGCTGTTGTATCAAGAACAAACAAGGCAAAGGAACTGGCATTCAAAACTCTTGAATTTGAAGTCGCAGCTCCTGCGATAAAGCTTTCATCAGTAACGGTCAATCCCGAAACCAATATCGGCACAGGCGGAGCATTAACCGTAAAGGCAGCAGCCACCGGCGCAACAGGCGCAGTTACCTACAATTATTCACTGCAGCAGTACGGCGCAATCGTCCTGACCTCCGATATAACAGCAGCAGAAGCAACCCTGACTGTACCGGAAAAATCTGGTCCCTATACAGTAGTAGTAACAGCAAAGGATGAAAACGGCGCTTCTGCATGCTATACAAAGGACATCTGGGTAAATCCCGTAAGCATCAAAAGCATTACATTCCCGTCATCGGGTCTTTACAACCGCAGCGATATAAAGATAAGCTCCACCGTAAGAAATGACGGCGGACTCAGCGCAGCAAATTACTTCTACACCGCTGTAAGAAACGGCAAGGAAACTCTGCTCAAAACCAATGCAGACAAAACAGCCACCCTCAATATGGCTGACGCAGGAGAATACACCATCAGGCTTGATATCAAATCAGGCGACAAGGTTCTGGTATCCTCAAGCAAAAAGCTTACCCTTGCTGAAAACCCCGTACCTGCGGATCACAAGATCAGAGTTGCTGTGATAAGCTACATTGAAAACGAAGGCAGTCAGAGCAGCTATCAGCTTCATTACTGGAACAACAACAACTTTATAGGCGACGCTGTACTCAAGGCAACCGGCGAGACCGTAAGCAAGAGCGTAGGCAATGCATACTGGGGCGGCGCAGCTCAGACCTTTACGGTATATGAAGCAAGTGTTCCCCTTGCAGCCACCGGCTACAAATTCCATATAGGAAACCGCTGGTTCGG
>ONNU01000320.1 GCA_900319255.1 uncultured Eubacteriales bacterium | reverse complement strand
AGCATCACCGACATCCTCAACAGATCCGGCTTCAACATCCTCTCTTATGATAGGAGGAGCTACCTCAACGATGCTTGCAACAACAGCCTTTGCAATATCAGGATCCTCATGGATCATTGATATATTAATGACCTGTGTTGAATTTACGCTTGAAACAGACACGCATTTTCTCAGCTCATCACAGGACATATCAAGGTGTTCTCTGTTGATAACTTCCTGAAGAACGGTATCGCTTGTAATGATGATAGCCGATACGTCAGCAAGATTCTGCGCAGCGAGAATTTCGCTTGAATTAACAGTCGCCTGGTCGTCAGACAAATTGTTAACGATTATCATAGCGCTTGCCTGGTATTTCTTTGGCAGGAAATACTTTGAAAACAAAAAGGTGACAACGCCGAACAAAGCAGAAACCACTATCAGCAGCGCCAGATTTCTTTTAAGAAGCAGCAGAATCGCCCTTAGATCTATTTCAGATTCCCGGACGTTTTCTTTTTCATCCATTATCCCAACTCCTATTCCGATTTCTTAAAAAGAGGTCAAAAAAGACCTGATCCTGATAAAAACCATATGAATACAAGAAGTCAATGACCGATGCAGCTCAATCCTGCGGACACTACACAAAATGTCAGAATCTCATTCATACCGATTCATTATATCATTATTACATCATGTTGTCAATATTTCAACTATACATAAAAGTGTGTATTTTCCCTGAGAAATATAAGCCATTTTACCATAAAAAAACAGTATTCCCGGGCAGCCGCAGCATCACAAATGTAAACGAATGCCCACATCCCGCGGTTTCCCTGCCGGCGCCCTTCAAAGAATATTCCTGCCTTCTCCCCCGCGCCGCAGGATATGCTCCCGCAGGCATTTAAGATGCCCTGCTTTTTCATGATATTCATTATCAATAGCTTATCAACTCAGTATGCTCATATAATAGTTATAGTATCAGCATACTGTCCCCAAAGCTGAAGAACCTGTATTTTTCCTCAACGGCGTTTTTGTATGCGTTCATTATATTATCATAACCGGCGAAGGCTGAAACAAGCATTATCAAAGTGCTTTCCGGAAGATGGAAGTTTGTTATTAGTCCGTCAAGGACATTGAATTCAAATCCGGGATAGATAAAAATATCCGTCCATCCCTCTGAGGGACATACACAGCCCTCTTTTTTCGCTACTGATTCAAGTGTACGGCAGCTTGTTGTACCTACAGCGATAACACGCTTTCCGCTGCGTTTTGTTTCATTGATAAGCTTTGCTGTTTCCACCGGAAGCTCATAATGCTCCGAATGCATATGATGCTTCGTTACATCATCCACCTTTACCGGACGGAAGGTCCCGAGTCCTACATGAAGAGTAACATATCCGATGTTTACACCCTTGTCCCTGAGCTTCTGCATAAGCTCCTTTGTAAAATGCAGACCTGCGGTAGGCGCGGCGGCGCTGCCAAGCTCACGGCTATAGACTGTCTGATAGCGCTCCTTATCGGTGAGCTTTTCGTGGATATAGGGCGGCAGGGGCATTTGTCCCAATTTGTCGAGGGTCTCGAAAAAGCTGCCCTCACATTCAAAATCAACGATGCGGTTTCCTTCTTCAGTGACCTCTGTCACCTCTCCGGTCATCAGTCCGTCACCGAAAACAAATCTTGTACCCACCTTAGCCTTTTTGCCGGGCTTTGACAGAGCCTCCCAGCGGTTTGAGCTTATCTGTCTGAGAAGCAGGAATTCAACATTTGCGCCTGAGCCTTCTTTTACGCCATAGATCCTCGCCGGAAGTACCCTTGAATCATTTACGATAAGACAATCCCCCGGTTCAAGATAATCAATGATATCATAAAAATGCTTATGGCTGATCTCACCGCTTTTTCTGCCAATAACCATCATTCTTGAGCTGTCTCTCGGTTCAACAGGAGTCTGCGCGATAAGCTCCTCCGGAAGATCATAATAAAAATCAGATGTTTTCATATTTTTCCTTCTTTCCGAACACCCCGGATAACAATAAACCCCGGAATTTCCACTTTTCTTCTACACCCTGAAACATTTCGATTCAGTCTTTATTCAATTATACTTTCTTTCCCCGAAAAAATCAACCGGCGGCACGCCGGCGGCGGCGTTCGTGTAAAATATTTCTGGGACTTTGATAATGAGCTGGCTTTGGGAATTTTT
>ONNU01000170.1 GCA_900319255.1 uncultured Eubacteriales bacterium | reverse complement strand
CAGAGCCGGGCTTCACATAGCCATACCCACATAATAAACAAACCGGAGGAATGACCATGCCGAAAATATATCTCAGCCCGTCAACACAGGAATACAACCCGTATATTGACGGCGGAAACGAAGAATATTATATGAATCTGATAGCAGATGCGATGGAACCGTATCTGAAAGCGTCGGGTATTGATTTTGTACGGAACGACCCGGAAAAGACAGTGGGAAATTCTGTGCGCAGTTCAAATGCCGGCACATATGATCTGCACCTTGCCATACATTCAAACGCATCTCCTGACGAAACCAGAGGACAGAACAGGGGAGTGCAGGTCTATTATTATCCCGGCTCCCAGAAGGGCGAAAGAGCAGCCGCAGCGATCGCAGAGGATTATAAAAAGATTTATCCCGATCCCCGGCTTGTCAGGACGATACCCACATCCTCGCTTTATGAGATAGTACGCACAAAAGCTCCGGCTGTGCTGATAGAAACAGCCTTCCATGATAATCCGGAGGATGCACGGTGGATAAGGGAGAATATTGATGAGATAGCGCAGTCCCTTGTAAGAGCGGTTGCAGAAGTTCTTGGAGTTAGGTTCAGGGAGCCGAAATAACGGAGAAAGCAGGAAAAGCAAAAGTTTCGCCAGCCTTTACAAAGGCTGCAGGTTCCAAGGGCAGCGCCCTTGGTCGCTGCCCGCAGGCAGCGAAATCCCCCAAAACCGCCGCAGGCGGTCAAAGAAAAACCAGGCAGAGGCGCAGCTCGCTGCCGGAAAAGACCGAAAGAGCTTTCCCAAACGAAAGCCCTTAGCACCACCCATTCCCCTTCCGCGCAGAACCGCTAAATCAGGCATTCCCATTGAATAACTTCCCCAAAATAAAAACCCAGTCATTTTCAAAGCGAAGCGAGAAAATGACGGACGGACAGCTCAAAGCACTCCCATCCTCAAACACACCTGAAAATATCCAGTCATTTTCAAAGCGCAGTGAGAAAATGACGGACGGACAGGCAAAAAAACAGCGCACAAAACACATCATCGGCTGTTTCATAATATAGCACCTACATCAAAAAATCACAGAATAAAACAACAAAGGCAGAGCAAAAACCGCTCTGCCTTTGACTTTGTGCTCTATGATTGTTTGTCGCGCTCGAAAATAATAACAAGATAACCGACAACATTTTCGGTTCTCATTACAGTCCATCCCTGCGCAGCATAGAAATTCATTATTTCTGTTGCCTTGACATCAAGCTGATTGCCAGATACCTTTTCAACACGATATTCTTTCATTCTCTTTCACCCTGCAATCTTTGCAATCTTCCGTCAGATGGACTACAGACAATGGTACAATGCCGCAGATCTGTGACGGTCAGGAAAAATATTATTCGCCGAAATATCTCTTGAGAAGACCTGCAAAGCCTGCGCCGTGACGAGCCTCGTCCTTTGCCATTTCGTGAACGGTGTCATGGATAGCGTCGAGGTTCTGAGCCTTTGCCTTCTTTGCAAGCTCGAATTTGCCCTCGCAAGCGCCAGCTTCAGCGTCAGCTCTCATCTGGAGATTCTTCTTTGTGCTGTCTGTAAGAACCTCGCCGAGAAGCTCTGCGAATTTTGCAGCGTGCTCAGCTTCCTCAAAAGCATACTTTGTAAATGCTGCGGAGATCTCAGGATAACCCTCACGGTCAGCCTGTCTTGCCATTGCAAGATACATACCTACCTCGCTGCATTCACCGTTGAAATTATTTACAAGCTCCTTGTAGATCTCGGGATCAACGCCCTTTGCTACGCCTACCTCATGCATTGTTGCATAAGAGCCGTCAGAGGTCGATTCCTTGAACTTTTCTTTGGGAGCCTTACATACAGGGCACTGCTCGGGAGCCTCTGCGCCCTCATAAACATAGCCGCATACCTGACATACAAATTTTTTCATTTTGGTTTCCTCCGATTCATATTTATTTTACCCGCATTACTCTCAAAGATCCGCGGGTTGGATCCTTTCTGACGGACGGTCATTCCTCGTCCATGCAGCTGCTGCACAGACCATAAAAGGTTATGCAGTGATTTTCTACCTTGACGCCGCATTCCATCCCGACACTATCATAAAGCTTGCTGTCGGGGATACCGTAGCCTTTGGGGACATCCCTGATGGCAAAGCATTTCCTGCAAATGAAATGGGGATGAGGAGCCATTCTTGCATCAAAGCGTTCCTGACCGTTCACAACTCCCAGGGATTTCGCAAGCCCCATTTCCTTGAATACAGAAAGATTACGGTATACCGTACCAAGACTAAGACCGGGCAGCTCAGGCTTCAGCTGTTCATATACCCATTCAGCAGACGGATGTGTGTCTGTATTGGCAAGAGTCTGAAATATAGCCTCCCGCTTCACACTGAAATTACGTTTAGACTGCATAATGGGCACACCTCCTGTCAATAAGCCTTGATATCACGACTGCATCTCTGTATGAATATTGTCAAAACGAATAATGCAGAGTAATGTAGTATAATTAGTAATATATCATAATTTTTACGATTTGTAAATACTTTATCTGTAATTTTTGCATGATAAATTAATAACAAATTCAAAATATTGGCTTAGAAAATTTGGAATTTGGAAAGTGGAATTGTTTTGAATTAGGAATTAGGAGTGAGGAATTTGGAATTTAGTTTGTAGTATGTGGAATTGAATTTGGAGTTAGGAATATTGGACGTGGAAATGAGGGGGATTTTGTACTTCTTTCTTTAGAACTACCGCCGCCTCGAGAAAAATTTGTTCCCCACTACCATCCAAGTAAAACACGCGAGAGCGAAAGTTACGCTTTGTCAGACCTGCCCCCGCGATCTTGACACCGGCGGCACGCCGGCGCGATCTTGACACCGGCGGCACGCCGTTCGTGTAAAATAATTCTGGGAGTTTTCATAGAGTCGGCTTGAGAAAAATTTGTTCCCCACTACCATCCAAGTAAAACACGCGAGAGCGAAAGTAAAGCTTTGTCAGACCCGCCGGCGCGATCTTGACACCGGCGGCACGCCGGCGACGCTGCCGGCACGCCGGTAGCGGTTGACACAATAGAGGGGGGTGTGATAGAATTAATAACAAAGTCAAAAGTGTGAAAGGAGACGGGACTTTGAGTGAGAATGAAAATGATGTGCAGCTGACACCGGGAGATCCGGCTGTCAGAAAAAAATGCAGGCGTACCTATGCGCTTATTTCGCTGGCTTTGTGTATTTCATATTGTTTAGCTTTTACGGCTTCGGTTTTTTTCAGCAAATATATTGTAGAACTCTATAACAACGGAAAAATTCCGCTTCCTGCACCTCAGGTCAATGCTATAATGAGCTTCGGTCCGATGTATCTTATATGCTTTCCGCTGGTGTTTCTTGCGCTTTCGAGAATGAAAAAAGCAGCGCCCGCTCAGCAGGAAAAAACAGGCTTCAAACAGCTGCTTATTTATTATTCCATGTGCTTTCCCATAATGCTTGCAGGCTCGACGATTGGAAATGTTCTCTCGGCGCTGCTGTCCCGCGGAGAATCCCAGAATCACATGGCTCAGCTTCTCAGTAATGTTGACCCGCTGGTCATCATTATCACCACTGTGTTTGCTCCGATCGTTGAAGAGCTTCTTTTCAGGAAATTTATTATCGACAGGACGGTTCAGTTCGGTGAAAAAACAGCAATTCTTTTTTCCGGTCTGTCCTTCGGTCTTTTCCATATGAATCTGTATCAGTTCTTCTACGCTTTCGGCATCGGCGTTCTGCTGGCATATATCTATATCCGTACAGGGAAGGTGAGATACAGCATCTTTCTTCATGTGGGCGTTAATCTGATCGGCTCTGTTCTGGTTCCCTTCCTGCTCAGGCAGTCGGATTATATGGAGTTTATGAAGAAGATCAGCAGTATGAATATCGAGGCTGCCCTCAACTCCCCGAATCTCGTCTGGGTCATTATTTATATGATATATTCCACTCTGTATTTTGCAGTGGTTTGCTATGGCTTTGTAATGATCATCACAAAGCGGAAATCTCTTACCTTTACGATAAGAGAACATGAGCTTGCATTCAGGGAAGGACTTTTTCTGTCGGTGGTCAATGTGGGTACGATAATCTATTTTATAGCCTCAATATTGTTTTTTACAAGATCGCTGTTTCTGTAGAAGTCCGGCTGATATGTGCAGCCGAAAGGAGATGTAAAAATGAAGCTTAAACGTAATTTTGTAACGCAGAATGTCGGTGATACTCAGTTTATGGTCGCAACCGGGTCGGAAAGCTTCAGCGGGATGGTCAGAAGCAACAGATCTGCCGCTTTTATTATAGACTGCCTCAGATATGAGACCACCAAAGAGGAAATAGTTGAAAAAATGCTTGAAAAATATGAAGTGGACGAGGAAACCGTCAGCAGGGATGTTGATGAGATCCTTGCATCACTTCGCAGGATCGGTGCTGTTGAAGAATGAGCGAAAGAAAAAATGTAACATTTGAAGAGGTGCTTGAGCGGGACGGCAGGATAGTGTATAAGACAAAGGGCGTGAGTATGCGTCCCCTGCTCAGGGAAAACAGGGATATCGTAGTGATCGAAAAAAAGGGGGAGGAGCGGCTCAGCCGTTTTGACGTAGCCCTGTATAAACGCGGGGAGCAGTATGTTCTGCATCGTGTTATCAATGTCCGTGAGGATGGCTATGATATTCGCGGAGATAATACCTTTTCGATGGAGGATATCCCGGAAAAGAATATCATCGGCGTACTCCGTGAGATCAAGCGGAATAATAAAACCATCCGCATGGATGAAAAGAGCTATAACAGATATGTACGCTTCTGGAATACGATCTATCCCCTGAGAGCGGTTTGCAATAAATGCCGCATGGGGCTGAGAAAGATCAAAAGGAAGATACTGAAATAAGCTCAGATCATAAAAAGGCGACCAGCCAATTACGGCAGTCACCTAAAGTAATCAGAAGTAACCGTTATCTTTGCTTGAGACAGGCGGTTGCTTCTTTTTTATGTTTATGCTGTTACAGCGCCGGATCGTAATGATTTCATTTCCCCCAGCCATCCAACTATAACACGCAGGGGCAAAATTGTCGCATTGTCAGACCTGCCCCGCGATTCTGACACCGGCGGCAGCTCAAAGAATAATTGTTCATGGTTAAGAGCAAGAGACTGCTGACATCTGATTCCTGAATGAATTAAATTCCACTTTCCAAATTCCAAATTCCAAACTATTCCAAACTACCCACTAAAAACTATTTTAAAAAAATGCTTGACAAATAAAGTCGGCTGTGGTATTATATTAAAGTCGCTGAAAGAGAGTTCTTTCAGAGGACGTGGGAGCATAGCTCAGCTGGGAGAGCATCTGCCTTACAAGCAGAGGGTCACAGGTTCGAGCCCTGTTGTTCCCACCATACGGT
>ONNU01000224.1 GCA_900319255.1 uncultured Eubacteriales bacterium | reverse complement strand
TTAAGGAAAGGGGATTGCAAAAGGGGGAAAACTCAAGGGGGACACCCCTTGTGGTTTCCACCTTTTGACTGACCAAAGCAGAAATGCCAATGAAGCATGGCTCAGGGAAATAAAGCAGAACAGCGGATTCTTTTTCCGCCCGTAACGAAGATGTCAGTTTCACGGATTCAGGTTACCCTTATAGCCTTACAGTATTATACAAATAAGCCCGTTACACCCGTCATTGATTATCCTCTCTACAGTCTCCCTGACCTTGTTCCTTGCGTCTGACGGCATACGATACAGCTTATTATGCAGCCCCTCACTGACAAGCCCGTGCAGCGATTTTCCGAAGATATTTGAATCCCATATCTTCAGCGGATCCTCTTCAAATTCCTTCATCAGATATTCTACAAGCTCCCTTGACTGCTCCTCAGAGCCTACTATGGGGGTTATTTCCGTGCGTATGGTGGTTTTCATCATGTGTACGGCAGGGGCGTTTGCTCTCAGGCGTATTCCGTAGCGCCCTCCCTGACGTATTATCTCTGGCTCCTCAAGGGTCAGCTCTTCTGTGCCGGGCATTACTATTCCGTAGCCTGTTTCGTCAACATCGCTGTAGGCGTCGATCACTCTTTCAAATTGCTTCTTCATTTTTGAAAGCTCCATCATAGCGTCAAGCAGTCCGCCCTCATCGCTGATCTCAAGCCCTGTCTTTTCCCCGAGCACCTTGTAGAACAGCGAATGGTCAAGCTCTGCTCTTATCCTTGCCCTGCCTGAGCCGAGATCTGCTGAGGCGGTGCGGGCGTCTGTGATATATTCGCATTCACGGAGACGGTCGGCTATATCGGCAGCCTCTCTTATGCGCATCGCTGAGCCTGCGGCGGTCTGGATAGCTCCGAAAACTGCGCTTCTCAGCCAATGCTTCTGCTCCAGCGAGGATACCCATTTCGGCATATCCACCTTTATTTCCTTGACGGGAAATTCAAAAAGTACCCTTGCAAGTATGCGCTTTATCTCGTTTTCATCCAGATCCATGCAGCTTACAGGCTCTACCGGAACGCCGTATTTTTCGCTCAGCTCTGATGCAAGGCTGACGGCGGCTTCACTTCCGGGGTCGGTTGAATTCAGCAGCACGATAAAGGGCTTATTGATCTGTTTCAGCTCGTCAATAACACGCTGCTCGGCTTCGGCATATTCCTCCCTGCCGATATCGCTTATACTGCCGTCTGTGGTGATAACAAGTCCTATGGTGGAATGATCGGTTATTACTTTTTTTGTGCCCAGCTCGGCTGCCATATTGAAGGGGATGGCTTCATCGAACCAGGGTGTCCTGACCATGCGGGGAGCTTCGTCCTCGATATAGCCTATGGCGCTGGGGACGATATAGCCCACGCAGTCTATCATCCGTACACGGAAGCTTGAAACACCATCGAGCCTGATCTCTACCGCATCCTCAGGGACGAATTTCGGCTCTGTTGTCATTATAGTGCGTCCTGCTGCGGACTGGGGAAGCTCATCGGTGGCTCTTTCACGGCTTGCTTCGTTTTCCATATTCGGAATGACAAGAGTGTCCATGAATCTTTTTATAAATGTGGATTTACCGGTTCTCACAGGACCTACGATTCCGAGATAGATATCTCCCCCCGTTCTTCTGGCGATATCGCTGTAAATATTGACGCCTTCCATAAATTGCATTACCTCCGTTTCGCTTTATTGCATTGGTATCAGTATCATGCTGCGGGCTTCTATGATATCCTCCGTCAGACCATTTTCAAGCTTTACAGCCTCCACCGATGTGCAGTATTGTCTTGCGATATCCCACAGCTTTTCTCCGCCGTCTGCATAATAAAGCGTCACAGCGGCTGTTCTGTCCTTTTCCCTGGGCTTATCCTCGTTTGCCCTTGCCCCTACAAGACACCTTTTTACACAGCTTTCGTGTATCACTGCGCACAGCTTCAGTCCGGCTTTTGCTTCAACGCTGTTATCATCCGTGATGCGGAAGGAGATATTTCCTGCTTTTATTTCCGGCTCGATGGTGAGCTTTCCGCAGTGATCTCCTGCGGGCAGGTCAAATGAAAAATCCACAGCCTTCTCCGCGCAGAAGGGTACACCCTCGCCGTCCAGCGCAAGCATACACAGCTCAAGCTTGCCTCTGACAGAAGGCTTTGAGGGGTCGGTATCGGCGATAGAGCTGATATTTTCACACCAGATATCGCATACCCTTGTGATATCCCTGCCCTCAGCAGTCAGCACGCAGCTGATGCTTTTATCCATCTGGCAGATGTCAGCCACCCTGTCAAAGCTTTCCCCTCTGAGAGTGGTATCAAGCTCATATTCCGTTGAATAGGCGTCATCAATAACGGTGAGTTCCTTTTCCTCATATGCAAAGACCACCGCTGAAAGCTTTGCGTCAAGGGTGATAAGCGTACTGCTTTCGTCATATTCAGACCTCAGCGATATATCATAGCTCATGACATCAACGCTTATATCATTGATGGTGCTTTCGGTGATACCGGGGACATCTATTATCTGGCTTACGGGGATATTGAAGCTCATCATATCCTGAGCGCCGGTCTCAATATCGGTGATATAAAGCACCTTCAGAACGGCTTCTCCCTTTAGCATGAGCTTATTCTCGATGGCGCGGCTTTCGTCTGCGGAAATGGTCAGCTCGCTTCTGAGAATGCTTTCAGGGGTGCCTTTTCCCTTGCCTATATCAAGCACCTCGCTGAGGGAAAATTGCTGGGATGAAACGCCTGCAAGGGTACTTATTCGTTCGTTATGGGTAAGCTGCCGGATATCCCCGCCTTCAAGATCGGAGCAGTATTCCTTTTCGCCCTGTCTGTAAACAGAGGCTATTACGCTGAAGGCTCCGTGAATATCGAGCTTTCTGGGGCTGAGGGCGCGGCAGTTGAGATAGCCGCTGCGGAGCTTTACTCTTGCAGCGCAGCCGCTTCCGGGATTTTTCAGTTCAAAGGAACAGGAAAAGGGGATAGTGTGGGCGCAGAGTCTCACCGCCTGTTTTTTGCTGTCCAGATAATAAAGCCTGACAGTAACGCTGCCGTCAACATCAAGGCGGTCGCCGGTAATGCTTTTAGATGTAACACCCGGGCATATGCGGCATTTAAGTATCCTTTCGATATCCGAGCAGTAATCCGGCAGGCTCAGCTCCAGATCCACCGGCTGTTCGCAGCTGCTTTCAAGCAATTTTTCGCAGACACTGCATTTTTCCTTTTTGAATGTATGATCCATAGATATTCCTCCTCACACAGGGATGACACAACGATCGCCCGAAGGCTTGAACGCTTATTCCAATTTATACTCCCGCTTTCTCTGAAATATGCGTGCTACATACAGAGGCAGTATTATTATTCAATAAGCGCCCGTAACCAATAGCTTCTATTGTTTGCTGACTTCTTCCAGGGCAGCGGCTTTGCCGCTGCGGGCAAAAGCAGAAATACTGATGAAGCATGGCTCAGGGCATTAAAGTGGAAAAAACAGATTCGGGATATTTATTCTTTATACCCCGGCTTCTATCGACTGCTGGCTTCTTTCAGGGCAGCGGCAAAGCCGCTGCGGACAAAAGAGGAGAACCACAAGAGGTGGGCTGCGTCCCCCTCTTAAGGTTCTCCCCTTTTGAAATCCCTTTTCCTTATCTCCCCCCCCGGGTTCGCTCCACGTGGGTAGGTTTTATCGAATTTCTGCTTTCTGTCCAACGCTCGGACATTTGGTGTGGTTATGAGATT
>ONNU01000044.1 GCA_900319255.1 uncultured Eubacteriales bacterium | reverse complement strand
TTATAAAACGATATTCCCATCACAGACTGAATTCGCTTGATATTTCAGACGGTGTATGCCGTGGAGTGACCGTCCTTGATCTGCACACAAAAAAGCTTATAAGAATGAGCGGTTCTGTTATTCTTGCAAGCGGAGGAATGAACAGTCTCTTTCCTGGTCTGACTACCGGTTCAACGGTTAATGCCGGAGATGTCACCGCAATAGCTTTTACAAAAGGCGCAGAAATAGCCAATCCTGAATTTATCCAGTATCATCCTACCACCTTTCCCATAACCGGAAAAAGATGTCTTGTAAGCGAAGCCGCGCGGGGAGAAGGCGGCAGGCTCTTTGTCATGCGAAACGGCAAGCCCTGGTATTTCATGGAGGAAAAATACCCGGAGCTTGGAAATCTCATGCCGCGAGATGTAATTTCGAGGGAAATAGAGCTTGTAAAAGCAGCTAAGGACTGTGACCACCATGTTTATCTTGATATGACAGGGCTTGACAGTCTTGTATGGAGCGAAAAGCTTTCCGATCTTCGTGAGGAATGTATAAGATTCCTCGGAATTGATCCGGCGCTCAGGCCTGTCGAGGTTTCACCCGGGATCCATTACTATATGGGCGGTATCAATGTGGATGAAAAGCATCGCACAAATATTTCAAAGCTTTATGCAGCCGGTGAATGTGCCTGTCAGTATCACGGCGCAAACCGTCTCGGAGGCAATTCAATGCTCGGGGCTGTATTCGGCGGATACACAGCCGCTTGTACAGCAGCATCGGAAACAGACGAAAACAACACCGGCATGGAAGAGCTTTCACAGCGTGAAAGTGAAATAATGCAGCCTGTGGGCGTTCCCGAAAAAGCAGCGGAAATTTTGCGGGATTCACTGGGAATATTCCGCAGCGGCGAAGCCCTTGAAGCCGCTGCGGAAAAAATGCAGAAGCTTATTGATATTGAAAAGGATGAACTGCAAAAAAGGCGTATGATACTCGGAAGGGCTGTTTTGCTTGCGGCGCTAAACCGTAAGGAAAGCAGGGGCGCACATACAAGAACAGATTATCCCGAAAAGGATGATGTGAATTTCCGAAGGACAACCGTTGTAGCATACAGCGAAAAGGAAATTACAGTCACCCTTCGGGATATACCAGAAAAAAGAGGTGGAGCCGGATGAAATACATACTCGAAATATGGCGTCAGAAGTCCGTTGACGAAAAGGGTGCTTTTCGTAAATATCTGTATGAGACCGACTCTGAATCCGCGACAGTTGCTTCTGCATTGGCGGAGCTGAATTCAAAAGATGTGCTCACGGATATGAATGGCGAAATAACAGAAAAAATTGTCTGGGAATGCAGCTGTATGCAGAAAAAATGCGGCGCCTGCGCTATGGTGATAAACGGAAAGCCCTGTCTTGCCTGTGATACAAAGCTTTACGGAAATAATACTGTCAGGATCGAGCCGTTGAGAAAATTCCCTGTAGTTGCCGATCTGATGGTAAACAGAGATATTATTTTTGATGATCTCAGCAGGATGAAGGTATGGGCTGAAAAGGAAATAAGCGCCGGGGATAAAGAAAATGATTTTATGTATGAAGCCTCACGCTGTCTGCAATGCGGATGCTGTCTTGAGGTATGTCCGAATTTTGTATCCGGCGGCAGTTTTTTCGGAATGTCGGCTATGGTTCCTTCATCAAGGCTATTAGCAGGAATGGATAAACACGCTGCTCGCGATCTGCGAAAGCAATTCGGAAAAAGGATAACAGACGGCTGCGGAAAATCCTTTGCCTGCCGTAATATATGTCCCGCCGGGATAGATATTGAAAAGCTTATGGCAAGATCAGACGCTGCGGTTTTATGGAGCTTTTTTCTCAGGAACCGGTAGCTGCTCTGTTTTTGCGGTCGTATTCATATTATTGATATCCGGCAGCAAAACGCATTGAATAATATTTTTTGCCATATCAATCCGAACACAAAAGCAAAAAAGATCCCGCATCAACAGACAGATCTGTTATGCGGGAAAATTTATAAGCTTTGGTGATATTATTTTTTTGTATAGGTCTCAAGATGTCTGCACAGGGCATCGAAAGTTTCGGGGCTGATATCATGCTCTATTTTGCAGGCATCCTCTGATGCAATATCCTCCGGAACGCCCAGGCGGACAAAAAGCTCAGTCAGAGTATTATGACGGGCATAAATTTTCTCAGCTATCTTCAATCCGCTTTCCGTAATGGTTATATAATTATCCTTATCCATCGTTATATAACCTTTTTCTCTCAGGCGTTTTGTAGTATATGTAACGCTCGGCTTTGTTATACCCAGATGACGAGCCACATCAACAGATCTGACCTCTCCGTTCTTATTCTTTATGATAAGCATTGCTTCCAGATAATCTTCGGTTGTTTTTTCCGAACTGACATCAGGTCTCATAATTACCTCCCTGTAAGACAATCTTTTTTATATGTTTAATATCATTTTATCATATAAATTCAGTTTTTACAATAAAAAATCGTAAAGTATAATATTAATTTGGAAAGGAAAGAAGAAAATGTTTGACAAACGACTGATGCAGATGTGTCCCGAAAGCCGGAAATATATCATCCTGCAATTTCTGGAATTGTGTCTGAATGCGGTAATGATCGTCACTATCGCCGTATCGGTGCAAAAACTGTATGAAAAGGTGTGGACGCTGAGTGACCTGCTTTTGCCGCTTATCATCATTGCCTGTACGATTTTTGCACGGTTCTTTACCACAAAAAACGCTGCACGCCGGGCTTTTTATGCGCATAATTTATACCGATTCTCGGCTGCTATGCGGTGCTGCATGGGCTGAAATTTGACATTCCGCTGCCGATCACGGCGGTGTGGGTGATGTTTATTGTGTTTGCCCTTGTCCGTGCGGTTTTGCGATATACCGGACAGAGAACCAATCACTACATTGCCTTTACGCTGCTTGCTATCATCCGTGACAGAGCTTTTAAGGCGCTTCGCCGCCTGTGTCCGGCAAAATCAGAGGGCTGTGACAAGGGTGATCCTATCTCCCTGATAACCTTGATGTGGAGCTGCTTGAAGTATTCTATGCACATACGATTTCACCGATATGTATAGCATTTTTTGTGGAGCTTGTAATGGTCTTTTTTGCAACGGTCAATACTGTAAATATAGTCAAAGAGAACCTGCGTTATTTGTGAAAAATACGGAATTTGATTTTATGTTCCTGATTTGATGGATAAGGAATATTATAATGATAAAAAAATATAAAAAACTCTTCCCAAAACCGTAATGAATACAAATTTCGGGAAGCCGTTCTGATTATTCAATATTAAGGATATCCGAAAAGCCCGTTACCTCAAAGACTTCCATAACAGGCTCGGTTATATTGCGGATAAGCATACCTCCCATTTCATCCATTATTTTGTGTACTCCCTGAATCCGTGAAACTTACATCTCCGCTGCTGGTGAAAATAGAATCCGATGTTCTGCTTTAATGCTCTGAGCCATGCTTCATTATTATTGCTGCTTTGGTGAGTCAAAAGGCGGAAACCACAAGGGGTGTCCCCTTTGAGTTTTCCCCCTTTTACAATCCCCTTTCCTTAACCCCCGTGGCAAGCCGGACTTTAATGACTAAGACATGGTATTATCAGGAGCTTTACAAATCTTTCTGATGAATACAGTAAATCAGATGACTGAGGGGCAAAAGTTCTGAATCCCATAACCACACCGATCATCCACGCGTTGGACAGAAAGCAGAAACACGCTAAACCTGCCCACGCAGAACGAAACCGGGGGTGTTAAGGAAAAGGTCTTC
>ONNU01000217.1 GCA_900319255.1 uncultured Eubacteriales bacterium | reverse complement strand
TATATACAACATGGTCGGTTTTCGGTGTTACCATAATCGTTCTGCCAAGTGCGTTTTTGACAGCATCCTCCAGCTTTTCCTTATCCATATCGGACAGGATATTCACCTGTGCATAAACCTGGTTTTCAGCTTCATCCAGAACCTTATCGGTAAGTAACATATCAAGCCTTTCGCTGATCATGCTGTCAGGAACGCCGGCTTTTTTCAGTTCCTCTGATGCCGTATTCTTTGCCTTTTCACGAATGACCGAACGCAGCTTTTCGGGGGAGATATATGCATAGCCGAAGGAATTATAATCCGGCATAAGCTGGTTTTTGTCCGCAACGCATATCATATGCTCGCCGGATTTTATAAGACCCACAATTTTTCCGCTTCTTCAGGCTTTGCTATCCTGTACTCAATTTTCATATTGTTCACCCATTTATCCTTGACGAATGATCTTCTCCATTGACTTTCCCTTTGCCAGCTCGTCAATAAGCTTATCAAGCTGACGCATTTTCTTTGTCATCGGGTCTTCTATGGTTTCTACTCTGACTCCGCAGACCGCGCCTTTTATCAGCTCCGATTTCGGATTCCACTCAGGTGCGCATGACAGAAATTCTCCGTAAGTCTTCTCAGACAGTGCTTCAATATCTTCATATCCGGTCAGCCATCTGACAACCTCATTGACTTCTTCTTTAGTTCTGCCTTTTCTCTCTGCCTTCTGAACGAGCAGAGTATAGATCTTTGTAAACGGCATTTCAAAAACACTTTGTTTTGGCATATTCATACTCCTTCTTTACTAATTCTCCTGAACTCCTATTTATTCCGGCTTTGACTGCTTTTAACAAAATCTCTGTATTCATCCCTGATCATGGCATAGGTTATCAGATTTACGATCAGCTTTATTACTTCCGGATCGTCAAGCCGCCATAATCTGTCATTTATAAGCGAGCCTAAATAAAACCTGTTTCCGCTGATAAGCTCAGGGCATCTTTTTTCAACAAAGCTTCTGAGATCAGCGATCCTGCCGCTTCCCATCTTGCCCACCGCAATTCTGCCATGATGATAAAAGCTTACTTTGTTTCCTGCAACAGCCAAATTATCATCAACAACCAATTGCAAAGCATGATGACTGTTCTTTTCATCATCATGCGCAACAGATATACATGTTTTTATATTTGCTTCATCATCGCCCTTCCAATAAGTTGAAACTGCGATTGAATAAAACTCCGTATTATCGCCTGTCTTCACGAGAAAAGACCTGTACGGACCATAGAACTTGCCTCCGCTGGAATTACCATAGGTCATCATACGAATCCCATAATCCTCAATAACCTTAAACATTCCATAATCACTGCATGGTAATTTCACACGAGTGTCAAGCAAACATTCCAGAAAATTAAAAGTCGGAACAGCTAATTTCATGGGAGTCAACTTGCTTATATCCTCACCATAATAGTCCGGTTCATAGCTTGCAAATTCTTTACAAAGATATGATTCCATTTCATCAAAGGGAATTCTCGGCGGTAATTCTCCGATATCAAAAACAGTATATTTACCACTCAGCATTTTATCATATGAAGGCAGAGAATCAATAAAAACATAGTATTCGTTATCACAATCATATTTCATGCAAACCTTGCTTATGCCATTAGTAAGCATCCCATAATCCGCACCCGTCATATCGCAGTATTCTATCAGCTGATCTCTGGCACGATCATCGAGATATACATCCGGGGCTTTGCACTCAACCACTGCAATCGGTATAATCTCTCCGCCATTATCCTGGCAGTGTATCACGATATCAGCTCTCTTTTTACTTTTGATATTATAATGAGATAATATTTGTTCAACTTCGATCATATATTCAGGAATATTAAGCTCGTTGGTCAGATATGAAAGAACATTTTGTCTTACCGTCTCTTCCGGAGTAACATAAATAAGCTTCTTACGAAAAGGATCCAAATAACATTCCTTTCCGTTTCTATAGTATTTTTTAAGCTTACCGGATTTCATTTTATTGCACCTCTTCTATACAAAACGCCGCATAAAGCGGGACTGTCTTTATTAAATATCATAGCAATCATTCATGTATAATTCAAGGGTATTTATATA
>ONNU01000172.1 GCA_900319255.1 uncultured Eubacteriales bacterium | reverse complement strand
GCTGCAGGGGTCCAGGGGGCAGAGCCCCATGGTCGCACGCCGCAGCGTGCGAAACACCCCAAAACCGCCGCAGGCGGTCAAAGAAAAGCAGGCAGCGGCGAAGCTCGCTGCCGGAAAAGACCGAAGGACATTCCCCCACGAAAGTACTAAGCACTACCCATTTCCCTCAAAGCATCCCCCACAAACCAGACACCTATCCTATCACATCAGGCAGCGGCGAAGCTCGCTGCCGGAAAAGACCGAAGGACTTTCCTCCACGAAAGCACAAAGCACTACCCATTCCCCTTCCAGGCATAAGCTGCCAAATCAGGCATTCCCATTGAATAACTCCCCCATAATAATAAATCAGTCATTTTCAAAGCGCAGCGAGAAAATGACGGGCGGACAGCCAGATGCCTACCTCTACACACTCCCTTGTCAGCCAACTCCCCACAACGCCGAACTCGTCAATAATATCATGTGGCTCAGTATTACTCCCTCGAGGAGGGAGGCAGAAGCAGAAAATAGTGAATAGAGAATAGTGAATAGTAAAATAGTAGAGAATGACTTCCCCACCAGAAAATAACGGACGGATAGTCAAAAACCCTGACCGCACCCTGACCCCCAGTTGTATGAAATCAAATCAATAAAACGAAAGAGATCAGCGGAGAAAACTGTGAAATAAGAATCTTTTTCACCCCATTAAAATAGATTGTTAAGAATTTACGATCAGCTGATAATATGGATTCCAAAGGAGGCATGAATATGGATTATGTACTCAGAACGGAGGATCTTACAAAGATCTATTCAAAAACAAAGGTCGTTGACGGAGTGAGCCTTTGTATCTGTCCGGGTGAGATATACGGCTTTGTAGGAAAGAACGGCGCGGGGAAAACTACCTTTATCCGCATGGTACTGGGGCTTGCAAAAAAGAGCGGGGGCATCATCTCCTACTTTGACGGTGTTTCAGCTCTTGCGGCAAGAAAAAGGATCGGCAGCCTTGTGGAGGCGCCGTCCTTCTACCCGAATATGAGCGCAAAGGAAAATATAGAGATATTCTGCCGCATGATAGGCGAGGATCCGAAGCAGTCAGAGGAGATACTTGAAAAAGTAGGTCTTGGGGATACAGGAAAGAAAAAAGCAGGCAGGTTTTCTCTTGGCATGAAGCAGCGACTGGGGATAGGCTTTGCCCTTGTGGGAGATCCAGAGCTGCTGATGCTTGACGAGCCGATAAACGGACTTGACCCCACAGGCATCGCAGAGGTAAGAAGGCTTATACTTGACCTGAAAAATGAGCATGGCAAAACCATATTCATTTCCAGCCATCTGATAAGCGAGCTGGAAAAGATCGCCACCCGCTACGGAGTGATCGCAAAGGGAAGGCTTGCAGAGGAGATAACCGCCGCAGAGCTTGAGGAAAAATGCCGCAGCAGAACATCTGTTATGACAAATAAGCCCGAAAAAGCCGCAGAGCTTATCCGCAGCTTCCTGAATACCGATAATATCACGATAAAGGATGACGGAGCCGTTCTGATCGGCGAAAAAATAGAAAATATAGGCGCTGTCACCAATGAGCTTTACAAAAACGATATCGTAGTCAGCTCTATTTCCACGGATGAGGGAGCTGTCGAAGCCTATTTTATAGAGAAAATGGAGGGCGGCTGATATGCTTGGACTTATAAGAGCTGATCTGAAAAAGCTTTTCCGGACAAAAAGTCTGTATGTATGTATGTTCATTGCAGCAGCGCTGGGAGTGTGTATGTCCCTGCTTTATAATTATTTCTGGCAGGAACGGGGACAGAATATTGCCTTGTGGTATGCTCTGATGGATCAGTACGGTATGGGCACAGAGCTTATTGATGAAGCCTTCCGTCAGATACCCTCCCAGAATCTGATGTCCTATATAAACATATTCTTTTCGGACGGCGCAATATGGCTGATGGGAGCGCCGTGTATATGCGCTTTCTGCTCGGCTGAATATAACAGCGGAACATATAAGAATACCATCTCCAGAGGCTGCAGCAGGACAAAGCTGTTCATTTCCAAAATGCTCGCTGCGCTGCTGGAGCTGATAATAATATCCCTGGTCTACGCAGCGGCAGGCAGTATCGCAGCCCTGCCTCATGTAGAGCTGACCACCACCCTCGATGCGGGGCAGATCATATTTATGATGATAATATACCTGATCCTGATAATAGCCTCAGCATCTGTATTCAAGCTTCTCACGGAAATATTTATCCGCAGCGGCTTCGCAGTAGCAGCAGCCATTGCGGCGCCTATGCTCATAGCATCCCTTATCCAGATAGCATCCCTTGCGCAGCCCTCGCTGTCGGATCTTTCAAGATATGTGCTGATGAACACCTTCGTAACAGTGCAGCAAAGCGTACAGGGCGGCTCCGGCTGGACAGAGCTTATCACAGGCATAGGATATACGGCGGTATCTATGGCAGCAGGCTGGCTTATCTTTTTAAGACGTGAGCTGAAATAAAAGCCGGGCTTGCAGCCTTTAAGGTTAACAATCAGAATTATTTTTCAGCCCGTTTTTTGCTCCCTGCGCAATGAAATATCACATCATTGCTTTCAGCGCACAGCAAAGCTTCTACAACGGATAAGAGCAGGGATCACCTCTCATTTGCTGCAGGGGAAACATAAAGCTCCACCCTGCGCAGAGATCGTTTTTTCAGAAAATTCAGTATTTATCATTATTTCAGCCCCGGTATCACCAAGCCGGGGCTTTTTTCAGACATTTCCGTGACTGTCAAAAAACAATAATAATACATAAATTCTTTCCCAAAACCACCCGGCTATACCCCTCAGCCGCAGTATCAGGCAGCCTTGAAATTCCTTTCTTTGAGCCTTGAGCTACCGGCGGTGGGTTGGTGTAAAATAATTCCGGGACTTTGCTTAGTAGTTGGCTTTGGGGATTTTTTCTTTCCCCGTCCCATCCAAGTATAACACGCGGAAACGAAAGTAACACATGTCATACCTGCCCCCGCGATCTTGACACCGGCGGCACGCCGGCGGCGGCGGTCGGCGGGTTGACAAATCTATGGAATTGTTATAAAATAAGAAAGATAGAATAGATGGGTAGTGCCGCCTGATGAAAAGCGTTTCAGAAGCGGCGGAAAGCGGTGCTGCCCTGACCTGTATAATACCGGAGGTTGTTTTAATGAGCTTTACTATTCTTGGAACAGGCAAGGCAGTGCCTGAGTATGTAATGGATAATGATGAACTTTCAACAATGGTTGAGACCAATGACGAATGGATCCGCACAAGGACTGGAATCGAAAGACGTCATATCGCAAAAAAAGAAACCATAACAGAGCTTTGTGTTGAGGCTGCAAGGAATGCCCTTGAAGATGCGGGGGTTACGGCTGAGGAGCTGGATCTTATCATCTGCTCCACAATGAGAGGTGAAAACATCACTCCTTCTCAGGGCTGCATGATCCAGAAGGAGCTTGGCGCCACCTGCGCAGCTTTTGATGTAAACGCTGCCTGCTCCGGGTTTGTTTACGCTCTTGAAATAGCAGCCGGCTTTTTTGTAAGAAAAGTCGTAAAAAAGGTACTTATCGTTTCCATGGATAACCTTTCAAACATCGTTGACTGGACAGACCGCAGCACCTGTGTACTTTTTGGTGACGGCGGAGCTGCTGCCGTACTGGGCGAGGGCGACGATCTTCTTTCAATCCACCTTACAGCTACCGGTAATGACGCAGCAATCAGGATCCCTCACGGAACAAATTCCTCACCCTTCTATGAGCATGAGGAGGAGAGAGCTGTGCTTCATATGGCAGGCAACGATGTATACAGATTTGCAACAGCCGCTATGGCAAACGGCATTAAAAAAGCTGTGGCAGACGCAGGTCTTGAGCAAAGCGACGTAGACTGGGTGATTCCCCATCAGGCTAATATCAGGATCATCAATACTGCCGCAAAGAATCTCGATATCCCGCAGGAAAAATTCTTCTGCAATGTTCAGAATTACGGCAATACCTCTTCCGGCAGCGTTCCTATCGCTCTTGATGAGGCAAACCGCAGCGGCGTCCTTAAAAAAGGCGATATTATCGCAATGTGCGCCTTCGGCGGCGGTCTTACCACAGGCAGCTGCGTTATCCGCTGGAATAAGTGATTATTAGTGGTTAGTGATTAGTCGTTAGTCAGTAGTTTATAGTTCGATGTCAAGTGTCGGCGGACGGTATGGGTCAGGAAATATTACCCGGCGGGTACGCTGGCGGCTGACGGAGGGAGGAAATAGAATGGGTAAAACAGTTTTTGTTTTTTCCGGACAGGGAGCGCAGTATCCCGGAATGGGAAAATCACTTTATGAAAGCTCGGACGCTGCAAGGGCAGTTTTCGATATGGCGGAGAGTATTCGCCCCGGCACAATAAAGCAGTGCTTCGAGGGCACAAAGGAAGAGCTTTCCGTGACCATCAATACGCAGCCCTGCGTATTTGCAGCTGATCTTGCGGCTGCTGCGGCGGTTGCTGAAAAGGGAATAACCCCTGATTATGTTGCAGGCTTTTCTCTTGGTGAGATAGCAGCTCTGGCATTTGCGGGGATGCTTTCATATGAGGATGCGTTCAGACTGGTATGCAAGCGCGCAGAGGTCATGGATAAGGCTGCAAAGGAAAACAGGGGCGCAATGGCAGCGGTAATGAAGCTCACTCCCGAAAAGGTGGAGGAGATCTGCGCTCAGTTCAGACAGGCATATCCCGTAAATTACAACAGCGCTGCGCAGACCGTTGTAGCAGCAGCTGAGGATGAAATAGATGAGCTTTGCGCAAAGGTAAAAGAGGAAAAGGGAAAGGCAACGAAGCTTGCAGTAAGCGGCGCTTTCCATTCTCCCTTTATGAACAGCGCATCAGACGCTCTTGCAGAGTATCTTGAGGGCGTAGAGCTCAGGGAGCCGAAGCTCCCGGTAATATCCAATGTAACAGCCCAGCCCTATGAGGGTGATTATAAGGCTCTTATCGCCGCTCAGGTAAAAAGCCCCGTAAGATGGCAGAAAACCGTTGAGAATCTTGTGGAGTGGGGCGCAGACAGCTTTATTGAAGTAGGCGTAGGCAAGACCCTTGCAGGTCTTATCAAAAGAATAAATTCCGAGGTCAAAGCAGTAAATATAGAAACAAAGGAGGGACTTGACGCACTTTGATAAGCGTCAGGGGAATACTATGTTAGATCTTACAGGTAAAACAGCCATCGTAACAGGAGCATCAAGAGGCATCGGCAAGGCGATCGCCCTCAAGCTTGCATCACAGGGCGCAAACGTAGCCTTCAATCATCTCGGTGACGGCGAAAAGGCAGCGGAGACCGTAAAGGAGCTTGAAGCTCTGGGAGTAAAGGCTGCTGCATATGAAGTAAACGTAGCAGATCTTGAGGCATCAACAAAATTCGTTGAGGATATCATCGAGGAATTCGGCGAGGTACATATCCTTGTCAATAACGCAGGTATCGTAAGAGATACGCTTATGCTTTCAATGAAGGAATCTGATTTTGACGCAGTTATCGCAGTCAACCTCAAGGGTACCTTCAATATGACAAAGGCAGTATACAAGCACTTTATGAAAAAGCGCAGAGGAAGGATCATCAATATCTCCTCTATCGTAGGTATCACAGGCAACGCAGGTCAGTCCAACTATGCTTCTGCAAAGGCTGGTATCATCGGTATGACAAAGTCCATCGCAAAGGAGCTGGGGGGCAGAAATGTAACGGTAAATGCCATTGCTCCCGGCTTTATCAGAACAGATATGACAGACGGTATGCCTGAAAAGGCAAGAGAGGCTACACTTGCAGCGATCCCGCTCAAGCGCGCAGGCGAGGTATCAGATATCGCAAACACCGTACTGTTCCTTGCAAGCGACGAAGCATCCTATATCACAGGCGAGGTCATCAAGGTAGACGGCGGACTTGCTATCTGATGTTTTCCCGGAAGAAAAATCCCAAGGAAAGGAATTATTCAAATGAAAAGAGTTGTAATCACAGGAATCGGCGCAATTACTCCTGTCGGAAATGATATTGATACCTTCTGGAATTCGCTGAAGGACGGAGTATGCGGAATTGATATAATTTCTAAATTCGATCCCTCAACTACCAAGGCAAAGGTCGCAGCAGAGGTAAAGGGTTTCGATCCCACGGAATATATAGATAAAAGAGAATGCAGAAGAATGGATCTTTTCTGCCAGTACGCTATGGCTGCTGCAGCTCAGGCTGTAACAGACAGCGGCATCGAGGGCAAGGTAGCTCCCGAGCGCTTCGGCTGCTATGTAGGCTCAGGCGTAGGCGGTATCCATACCTTCTATGAGCAGAGCGTAAATCTTTACACTGACAAGAATATTTCCCCCTTCTTCATCCCCATGATGATAGGTAATATCGCAGCAGGCAATGTAGCCATCAGATTCAAGGCGCAGGGACCCTGTCTGCCGGTAGTCACAGCCTGCTCCACATCTACTCATGCAGTAGGCGAGGCTTTCCATGCTATCAGGTACGGAATGGCTGACGCTGTTATCGCAGGCGGCGCAGAGGCAACCATCACCCCCCTTGCTATCAAGGGCTTTACCAGCTGCAAGGCACTTACCCTGACAGACGATCCCAAGAGAGCATCCATTCCCTTTGACAAGGAAAGATCAGGCTTTGTAATGGGCGAGGGCGCAGGTATCCTTATCCTTGAGGAATACGAGCACGCTGTTGCAAGAGGCGCAAAGATCTATGCTGAGATCTGCGGCTACGGCAACACCTGTGACGCTCATCATATCACAGCACCCGATCCGGAGGGCAAGGGCGCAGCAAGATGCGTAAGCATTGCTCTTGAGGAAGCAGGCTACAAGGGTGACGAGGAGCTTTATATCAACGCTCACGGTACATCCACAAGCCTTAATGACTCAGGCGAGACCAAAGCCTTCAAGCAGGTTCTCGGAGAAAAAGCATACAAGGCTCATATCAGCTCAACAAAATCCATGACAGGTCATATGCTTGGCGCTACCGGCGCAGTCGAAGCAATTGCCGCAGCTCTGGCGCTCAGGGACGGCATAGTTCCCCCGACTGTCAACTATAAGGAGCCGGATCCGGAATGTGATCTTGATTATACTCCGAATAAAGCAGTAGAGGCAAAGCTTGACATGGCTCTGTCAACGACCTTCGGCTTCGGAGGACATAACGCTTGTATCGCTCTGAGAAAATACAGTGACCAGTAATACGGCAGATCATCGCAGTGAACAGACCCGCAGGAAATAATAACAGATCCTTAAAAAGGTGGTATAGGTAAATGTACAGTATTGATGAGATCAAGGAGCTGCTTGCCGCATTTGATGAGTCAAAGGCAACGGCAATGGATATACAGCTTGCAGATAATGAGTTTATCAGCATTCGCCAGAAAAAAGCAAAGGTAATGACAGCAGCGCCTGTTGAGGCGGCTGTTCCGGAGGTACAGATCATCCAGACTGCAGCTCCCGCAGCGGAGCCGGCAGCAGCTCAGGAAAAGCCTGTTGACGGTACGGCAGTGGAATCCCCGATGGTGGGCGTATTCTACAGCGCGCCCTCACCGGACAGCGAGCCTTATGTATCAGTAGGCAGCAGCGTAAATAAGGGCGACGTACTGTGCCTTATTGAAGCAATGAAGCTGATGAATGAGGTCACAGCCGAGAAAAGCGGCGTGATCGCAGAGGTATGTGTAGAAAACGGACAGGTCGTTGAATACGGTCAGCCGCTTTTCGTCATAAAGTAAGGAGCTTATTATGAATAAAGAAGAAATAATGCAGATCATCCCCCACAGAAATTCCATGCTTCTTATTGATGAAGCAACAAAGACAGGTGAGACCACCTGCGAGGGCAAAAAATATATCACGGGCAACGAATGGTTCCTGGACGGACATTTCCCGGGAAATCCCGTTGTACCCGGAGTTATTCTCTGCGAAATGATGGCGCAGGCAAGCGCAGTTATCATTTCAGACGTTTCAGCAAAATCTACTCCTTATTTCACAGGCATCGACAAGGCAAAGTTCAGAAACAAGGTGCTTCCGGGAGATACGCTGGAAATAAAATGTGAGCTTACCGGCAATAAGAGAAATTTCTATTTTATAAAGGGCAAGGGTTATGTCAACGGCAAGCTGAGCGTATCGGCGGAGTTTTCGTTCGCTCTTGTTGAGAGGGAGTAATCAACTTGTTTTCAAAAATACTGATAGCCAACCGTGGCGAGATCGCCGTCAGAATAATCCGCGCGTGCAGAGAGATGGGTATTTCCACAGTTGCAGTATATTCAACAGCCGACAGGGATGCCCTGCACGTTACAATGGCTGATGAAAGCTACTGCATAGGAGGTCCCCAGGTATCCGACAGCTACCTGAATATGGCAGCCATACTTGAGGCTGCTGTGCTTTCAGGCGCTCAGGCAATACATCCGGGCTACGGACTTCTGTCCGAAAATTCAAAGTTTGCCCGTCTTTGCAAAAAATGCAATATAGAGTTCATTGGTCCCGGCGCAGAAATGATCGACCGTCTCGGTGATAAGGACGCAGCCAGAAGAACCATGCGTGAAGCAGGAGTTCCTGTAACTCCCGGCAGCGATATCATCGACGATATAGATCAGGCAAGAGCCAAGGCAGAAGAGATCGGCTTTCCGCTGCTTGTCAAGGCAAGAAGCGGCGGAGGCGGAAGAGGTATCAGAAAGGTAGACAGCATCGAGGAATTTGACAATGCATTCCTTTCCGCAAAGGCTGAGGCGCAGAGCGCATTCGGCGACGGCGCTGTTTATATGGAGAAGTATCTGTTCCCGGTAAAGCATGTTGAGATGCAGATACTTTGTGATAAATACGGCAATGTAGTATGTCTCGGGGAGCGTGAATGCTCCGTACAGAGAAAGAACCAGAAGCTTATCGAGGAATGTCCTTCCCCTGCCATCACAGTTGAGATCCGCAAGAAAATGATGGAGGCAGCTGCAAAGGCGGCGAAGGCAGTTAATTATGAAAATGCGGGTACAGTTGAATTCCTGCTGGATAAGGACAAGAATTTCTATTTTATGGAAATGAATACCAGACTACAGGTAGAGCATCCCGTAACAGAAATGGTCATTGGCATAGATATCGTACAGTGGCAGATCAGGATCGCCTCCGGCGCAAGACTGACAGTCACCCAGGACAGAGTATTCATGCACGGCAATGCAATAGAATGCCGTATCAATGCAGAGGATGTTGAGCATGATTTCCGTCCCGGTTGCGGCAAGATCAATTTCATACATATCCCGGGAGGACCCAACGTCCGTTTTGACACCTCCATTTATCAGGATTACACAGTGCCGCCGTATTATGATTCAATGATAGGCAAGCTTATTGTTCAGGCGCGTTCCAGAGAGCTTGCAATAAGAAAGATGAAAATGGCTCTCAGCGAGCTTACAATAAACGGAATAATACATAACAGAGATCTTCATATTGATATCCTGTCCGATCCCGAGTTTGTATCAGGAGAGTATACCACAGGCTTTATGGAGGAAAGAGCAAAACGTCTCGAAAAGGAAAACGGCGGGGAATAAACCGCAATATTTATAAACGCCGCAAAGAGCCGCAAGGCATGGCGTAGATTGGTCGGGTGGAGCTTTGAATACATCAGATATTTTTAATTTTCTAAAGCCAAAAAACGAACTGGAAAACCAGGGAGTAGCAGCTGATAATCAGCCTTGTATACCCAACGAGCTTTGGGTAAAATGCCCTGTGTGCAAAAATCCCGTGCTGTCTGCTGACCTGAATGAAAATCTCAAGGTTTGTCCGAAATGCTCCTACCATTTCAGGATAGGCGCAAGACAGCGTATTGAAATAACCGTTGACGAGGGCAGCTTTGAAGAATTCGATGCAGATATGACATCTGTGAATATAATAGATTTTCCCGATTATTCAAGAAAGCTGAAAAATGCTAAGCTGAACAGCGGTGAAAATGAATCGGTCATCACCGGTCTTGCAAGGATCGGCGGCTGTCAGACAGTGCTTGCAGTGATGAATTCACAGTTCATGATGGGTTCCATGGGTACTGTCACAGGCGAAAAGATCACGAAGGCATTTGAATATGCAACGGATCATTCGCTGCCGGTGATTGTATTCACCGTATCGGGAGGCGCCCGTATGCAGGAGGGTATTCTTTCCCTTATGCAGATGGCAAAGACCAGCGGAGCAGTTAAGCGTCACAGTGATGCCGGACTGCTTTATATCACTGTGCTGACCGACCCCACCACCGGAGGAGTTACAGCCAGCTTTGCAATGGAGGGAGATATCATCCTTTCCGAGCCGAAGGCGCTGATCGCCTTTGCGGGTCCCCGTGTAATAGAGCAGACCATCAGACAGAAGCTGCCGAAGGATTTCCAGTCGGCAGAATTCCTGCTTGAAAAGGGCTTTGTGGACAGGGTAGTCCCCAGAAATGAAATGAGGGATATTCTTACAGATCTGCTTGTTCTTCACGGAAGCGTACCGGAAATCAGTGAGCAGACAGAAGAGGAAGAAAAAGCGGAGGAGGTCGAGGAAAGTGAGCGCATATGACAGCGTTACGGCTGCAAGAGCCAACGACCGCCCTACTGCGATCGACTATATAACAAGAATATTCGGCGACAGCTTTATCGAGCTTCACGGCGACAGACGCTATGCTGACGATAAAGCGGTCATTGCAGGTATTGCATCCCTTGAGGGAAAGCCTGTGACGGTCATCGGACTGGAAAAGGGCAGAAACCTCAAGGAAAGGATGGAAAGGAACTTCGGTTCCGCGCATCCGGAGGGCTACCGTAAGGCGCTGCGAATGATGAAGCAGGCTGAGAAATTCGGCAGACCGGTGCTTTGCCTGGTAGATACATCCGGCGCATACTGCGGTATCGGCGCAGAGGAAAGAGGTCAGGGTCAGGCAATTGCTGAAAACCTCATGGAAATGATGACCCTGAGAACTCCCATCCTGTCCATACTTATCGGAGAAGGCGGCAGCGGCGGCGCGCTTGCGCTTGCTGTTGCGGACGAGGTATGGATGCTGGAGAATTCCATCTATTCGGTAATCTCGCCGGAGGGCTGTGCAAGCATATTGTGGAAGGATTCATCAAAGACAGCAGAGGCATCAGAATGTCTGAAGCTGACCTCCCAGGATCTTTTCAAGCTCGGAGTTATCGAACGCATTATCAGAGAGCCGAAAAGCGCAGACAGCATAATGTTTGAAAGCTTCAAGACCCTGATCGCGCAGACCTTTGATAAATTAGGCGCAGTGGATACCGATATGCTTATGGAGAAAAGATACAATCGTTTCAGGAAGTTCTGATCAGCATTGAGGCAGTCACTGTGACAGAAAAAAGACGACAGAGGATTATATGTCCCTTCCTGATGGAACAAGGGCAGAGACCATAGATGGTATTGTCTATGAGATGAAAAGCCTGTGAGCATATATAACAGTGAGCTGAAAATAAAGTTGTCTGAAATGATAGAAAATGAATGAATTTCTCCGCAGGCGAAGCATAAACTCGTCTGCGGAGAGGATTATATACGGAGAGTGAAAAATGTCTGAGCTTAATATAGTTCTTGTGGAACCGGAAATACCCCAGAATACGGGAAATATTGCCCGTACCTGCGCGGCAACGGGAGCAAGGCTTCATATAGTCAAGCCCATGGGTTTTACACCAACGGACAAGCATCTGAAAAGATCAGGTCTTGATTACTGGAAATATCTGGATATCACCTATTATGAAAATCTTGATGATTTCTTTGAGCGCACAAAGGGAGGAGCATATTATTACTTTTCCACGAAAGCGCCGAGAAAATATACGGATATCCAGTATCCTGATAAATGCTATATAGTTTTCGGAAAGGAAACAAAGGGACTGCCGGAGCGGCTGCTTCACGACAATCCCCGGACAACCGTCAGGCTGCCTATGCGGGGCAGTATAAGAAGCCTCAACCTTTCAAACAGCGCAGCTATAGCCGCCTATGAGATCCTGCGCCAGTGGGATTTCCCGGAGCTGCAGAACAGCGGTCGGCTCAGGGATTTTGACTGGGATAATTATTATTGTAGTGATTAGTTATTAGTATTAACTCAGGGCGCTGGGGTGGCTTTCGTGTCACGTTGCAGGGCTCTGAAAGAAAAAGGGATAAAGAAGAATAAAGCGGATAATGGTAAGCCTGGAAAAGTGACTGTTGATCAGCATTATTGACTTGTGTATGTTACTGATCTTAAACCGCAGGCTCGCTGCTGTCCGCAGGAACAAGGAGAAGAATATGATAACAGTATGTAATGTATCTGTAAATTTCAGCGGTACGCCGCTTTTTTCGGATGTTGACCTGAAGCTCACCGATGGAAACTGCTATGGTATCATCGGAGCTAACGGCGCAGGCAAATCTACATTCCTCAAGGTGCTTTCCGGAGAGCTGGAGCCTACAAAGGGTGAGGTCATTATCCCGGAAAATACCAGAATGTCAGTGCTTAAACAGGATCATTTTGCTTTTGATGAATATACCGTACTTGACACGGTAATATATGGCAACAAAAAGCTTTACGATATAATGAAGGAAAAGGATGCTATCTATCTCAAGGAGGATTTCTCCGATGAGGACGGAATAAGAGCATCCGAGCTTGAGGCGGAATTTGCGGAGATGAACGGCTGGGAGGCTGAAAGCGATGCTTCAAAGCTTATCCAGGGTCTCGGACTTTCCGAGGAGATCCTGTATTCCCTGATGAGCAGCCTTACCGGTAATGAAAAGGTAAAGGTACTTCTTGCGCAGGCGCTTTTCGGCAATCCTGAGATAATCCTCCTTGACGAGCCTACCAATAACCTTGATATCAAGGCGATCGCATGGCTGGAGGATTTTATACTTGATTATCCTGGAACTGTAATAGTAGTATCCCATGACCGTCATTTCCTTAACACCGTATGTACCCATATGGTGGATATAGATTATAACAAGATTAAGCTGTATGTCGGAAACTATGAGTTCTGGTATGAATCAAGCCAGCTCATACAGTCAATGATAAAACAGCAGAACAAAAAGACAGAGGAAAAGATAAAGGAGCTCCAGACCTTTGTACAGCGCTTCTCTGCAAACAAGTCAAAGTCAAAGCAGGCAACCTCCAGAAGAAAGCTTCTCGAAAAGCTTACTGTCGAGGAAATGCCCGCATCCTCAAGACGCTATCCCTTTGTAGGCTTTACTCCTGACAGAGAGGTGGGCAAGGAGGTGCTTCAGGTAGAGGGCATTTCAAAGACCGTTGATGGCGAAAAGGTGCTGAACAATGTTTCATTCCGTATTGAAAGAACCGACAAGGTAGCCTTCCTTTGCGATAATGAAATAGCCATCACAACGCTTTTTGAGATACTTGTGGGCAATATGGAGCCTGACCAGGGCGAATTCAAATGGGGCAATACCACCACACAGTCCTATTTCCCCAAGGATAATTCAGCCTTTTTCGAGGGCAACGATACCACCATCATCGACTGGCTGCGTCAGTATGTCAGAGGCAATGACAATACCGACACCTATCTGCGCGGCTTTCTTGGCAGGATGCTTTTCTCCGGCGATGATGTATTCAAGCCGGTAAAGGTTCTCTCAGGCGGTGAAAAGGTAAGATGTATGCTGTCAAGGATGATGATGTTCGGCGCAAATGTCCTGATACTGGATCAGCCCACTAACCATCTTGATCTGGAATCCATCACCGCAGTCAATAAGGGACTGTCAAATTTCAAGGGAGTAGTGCTTTTCACCTCCCATGACCATGAATTCATATCAACGGTAGCAAACCGTATTATAGTAATAGAAAAAGAGGGTATCAAGGATATTACCCGCACCTACGATGAGTATATCGCAGAAAAATACAGCGTAGAGGAATGAGTATCATGCCGGAAACGGACAGAACTGACAAGATTGACAGAGCTGACGAATTTCTTGATAAATACAGACAGCTTGAGGAAGCGCTCCGGAATAAATACGGCGGAGATGAAAAAAACTACGGCAGTCCCATAGTCCGTTTTCTCAGCGAAAAGGAAAGCAAGCCTTATCGTGACAGACTGAATGTCTGCCGGGAGATAAGGAACTTTCTGACTCATCATGCTGAATTTGACGGTGAAAGAGTGATACAGCCGTCAAATTCTCTGATACGCTTTCTTGACGAAGTGACAGCTTTTGTAAAAAGCCCCCCCAGCGCGCTGAACTTTGCCACCCTTTACGAGGATATCCTCAAAACCAGCCTCAGCCAGAAGGCGCAGACTGTTATGAAAAAGATGCAGCGTCAGGGCTTTTCCCATGTCCCTGTCATGGAGGGGGGAGAATGCATCGGCGTGTTCAGCGTCAGTACCATATTTTCATATTCCCTTGAGCATGGACTTGCCACAGTGCGGGATGATATGGTAATAGCTGAATTTGCAGAGATGCTGAATTTCGACAAGCATTCAGCAGAGCGTTTCCGTTTTGTAGGCAGGGATGCATCCATATATGAAGTACGAAACGAATTTGAAAGAAAAAGCCGCACATCAAAGCGTCTTGCAGCAGTTTTCATTACCGACAACGGCTCCTCAAGGGGCAGGATCCTGGGAATGCTTACGCCGTGGGATGTTATTGACAGTGATTAGTGGCAGGTGATATCATGGAAAAAGTTATGGTGGCGATGAGCGGCGGAGTTGACAGCTCGGCGGCGGCAGCTATCCTTAAAGATAAATATGAGGTCACCGGTGTGACCCTGAGACTTTATACAAATGAGGAAATTCAGATCGACAGCAGAACCTGCTGCAGTCTGGATGATGTGGAGGATGCCCGCAGCGTTGCAAACAAGCTGGGGATCCCGTTTTATGTATTCAATTTCGGAGACCGTTTCAGAGAATGTGTTATTGACAAATTCAATTCATCATATATAAACGGTCTTACGCCTAATCCGTGTATTGACTGCAACCGTTTCATAAAGTTTGATGCTTTGCTGAAACGCGCTGAAATGCTGGGGCAGGATTATATAGCCACCGGGCATTATGTCCGGCGCAGGTTCGATGAAAAATCAGGCAGATATCAGCTTCTCAAGGGCGCGGATGATACAAAGGATCAGAGCTATGTCCTTTACGGTATGACACAGGAGCAGCTTGCGAAAACGCTTTTCCCTGTGGGCGAGCTGACAAAGACCCGCACAAGGGAGCTTGCGTCAGAGCTGGGACTTATCAACGCCCATAAGCCTGACAGTCAGGATATCTGCTTTGTACCGGACGGGGATTATGCCTCCTTTATCGAAAGATATACCGGCAAAAGCTTCCCGGAGGGGGATTTCACTGATAAGCAGGGAAATGTTCTGGGAAAGCACAGCGGCATTATCAGATATACTGTAGGTCAGAGAAAGGGTCTGGGCATTGCGCTGGGAGCGCCGGCGTATGTGATATCGAAGGATATAGAAAACAACCGTGTGGTGCTTGGCAGCAATGACGATCTTTTCAGCGATACAGCATATGCATATGATGTGAACTGGGTGTCGGCGGAAAGACCAGAGCAGCCTGTCAAGGTATGCGCAAGGGTAAGATATAATCAGAAGGAACAGCCGGCTGTGCTGTATCCTCTTGAAAACGGAAATATAAAGGTAGTATTTGAAAAGCCTCAGAGAGCGATAACCTACGGACAGGCGCTGGTCTGCTATGACGGCGAGCTTCTTGTCTGCGGGGGAACGTGCTGCAGCGAAGAAAGGGCAGTCAATGAGGTATCAGAATAAATTTAGTAAAGAGCCGGAGATGTGACTATGAATCTTGACAGAAAAAACATACAGAGAATAATATTTATCGGAATAATCCTGATACTTGTGTATCTGGGACTGCAGCATATGAATATTATTTTTCAGTTTCTCCAATGGCTGCTTTATGTAGCGATGCCCTTTATCGTTGCGATATGCTGTACATTTTTCCTGAATGTTCCGCTTAAAGCGATCGAAAAGCATTTGTTCAGACCTAAGCAGGGAAAGGAAGTAAGTCCTTTTCTGGATAAGATCAGACGTCCGGTAGCAATTGCATTATCATTGCTGCTGTTCATTGCGGTCATAACGGTACTCCTGCTGATAGTTATTCCAAAGCTCGGGGAAAGTATCGAAACCATTGTAAAATCAGTGCCTGGAGCGATAGATTCCCTTGTGAACTTTATTAATGAGCTGAGCGAAAACAACGATTTCGTCAAGAGCATAGTGGAAAATATCAATATCAACTGGGATGATGTAAGGCGCTATGTATCGAATTTCCTGCAGAATGACGCTGCCGGACTGGTATCCAGCACTATGAGCATGATAGGCTCGATATTCAGCGTTGCGCTTAATGTCATCATGGGAATTATCCTTTCCATTTACACACTTATGAAAAAGGAAAGAATTTCCAGCGGCGCAAAGAAGCTTGTATATTCCATATTCCCCATGAAGTCAGCTGATTTCATTGTTGAATTAGGCTCTCTGATGAACAAATCCTTCTATAACGTCATTACGGGACAGATGATGGAATGTATCATTCTGGGCAGCCTTACAGCGCTTGGTATGACGATACTGGGCTTCCCCTATGCAGCGCTTGTAGGCGTAATGGTAGCGGTGCTTTCATGGATCCCCATGTTCGGCGTATATATCGGCGCAGGTATCGGCGCAGTACTGATGCTTATTGACAATCCGATCAACGCTGTATGGTTCCTTATCTTCATGGTATGCCTGCAGCAGGTGGAGGGCAATCTGATCTATCCGAGAGTTGTGGGCAATAACGTAGGTCTGCCCCCCATAGTCCTTATCTCAGCTATCGTAATATTCAGCAGCTTCTTCGGTATCATCGGACTTCTCGTATGCGCTCCGATAACATCGGTAATATACACCCTTGTCAGAAGATTTGTATTTACAAGACTTCGCACAAAGAAGATACCCCATGAGAAATATGAGGAAAAGAAGTTTGTCTGCAACCGCCGGCGGGTACACAGCGCAAAGCATAATACCGGCAAGCGTATAAAATTCAATCTTCCCATGAAAATGATCATCAAGGAAAAAGGAAAGCAGACAAGGAAAAAAGAGGACGCTGCGCCAAAGAAAAAACCATCGGACAAGGCAGCATCAGAAAAAACGGTCGGAAAGACCAGACCTGCAAAAGCTAAAGCTACAAGAAAATAAAAATTCCGGCGGCGGAGGGAATGACCCTTCCGCCGCTTTTTAAGTTTGAAATCAGGAATTCAGACTGTGTCAAAAGTTATAGAATAACCCCGCCCTTTTCAGGGCAATGCTGTCAACTTAGCAAAATTTAAAGTTTCGCCAGCCTCGTTGCCGGACAATACCGAAAGAACTTACGATGCGAAAACCCTACGCAATACCCATTTCTTTTCAAGTCACCTGATGAATAACTCCCCGACTCAAAACCCCGGCAACAAAATGACAGACGAAAAGAAAAAGCCGGTGAACCCAACGATTCATCGGCTTTGTTGATGTGCTTTTTATTTTTTCTCTCCGCCTCACAAGCGTATAAAAACGCAGCGGACAGCTCTTTTTTGGTATTAGTGAAAATAATATCTGACGGTATAGACGGGGGAGAGGATCATTCCTCTGCGCCGTACTGCTCATAATAAGCGTCGATGGCAGCCTTGAGCTGATCGTCGATTATTACCTTGCCCTTGTATTCCCTGTTATAAAGATGCTCGATGACCTCAGCCATTGTAACGATAGCTGTGGTTTTCAGACCGTACTTTTCCTCGATCTCCCTGAGGGCGCTCTTTTTGCCCTGACCTCTTTCCATTCTGTCAACGGAAACAACAAGACCTACGGGAGTAACATCACCCTGAGCCTTGATGATAGGCAGAGTTTCTTCAATGGAAGTGCCTGCGGTGGTGACATCCTCGATAATAACTACCTTATCGCCGTCATTTATGGGGCTGCCGAGAAGAATACCCTTGTCGCCGTGATCCTTGACCTCCTTACGGTTGGAGCAGTAGCGGATATCGGTATCATATTTTTCGCTGATAGCTATAGTTGCGGCAACGCTGAGGGGGATACCCTTGTAAGCGGGACCGAAGAGAACGTCAAAATCCAGTCCGAATTTTTCCTGGATAGCCTCTGCATAATAGCCGCCGAGTTTTCTCAGCTGAGCGCCGGTACGGTAGAAGCCGGTGTTAACGAAGAAAGGAGTTTTTCTTCCGCTTTTTGTAACGAAGTCACCGAATTTCAGCACCTGACAGTCAACCATGAATTCAATAAATTCCTTTTTATAATTTTCCATAACAATATACCTCCGGTCAAATTCTGGCATGAATCATACTTCATCCCCAGTTATTAATAATATACCACATTTTCCCCCAACTGTAAAGACCGCCGCCGGCAGCGTCGACGCTGCACCCAAAATCGCGCCGGCGTGCCGCCGGTGTCATAATCGCGGGACAGGTCTGACAATGCTTTACTTTCGTTCCCGCGTGTTATACTTGGTTGGCAAGGGGAAACAAAAAATTTCCAAAGCCAGTTCATTATCAAAGTCCCGGAAATATTCTATACCAACGCCGCCGGCTTGCTGCAGGAGATAAGGAAAGGGGATTCCACCTTTTGACCCACCAAAGCAG
>ONNU01000009.1 GCA_900319255.1 uncultured Eubacteriales bacterium | reverse complement strand
TTGTTATTCACGGTACATTTTTGATAAGATGCAGAGCTGATGAAAATATCGGCTTTGCTTATAAAAAGGATGTCGCTGGGATGAGGCATCCTTTTTTAATATAACCTGAATCCGTGAAACTCAATGGCAAAAATATAAAAAACTACTGTAAAGGTGCAGTTTCAGATGAGCTTTAAACATCTTCAAACGAAAAAATACCAACTCTTAGCCGATGGAGTCTGGCTTTCTACAGAGGATAAGGAAAGGGGATTGCAAAAGGGGAAAACGTAGGGGGAACCCCTTGTGGTTTCCACCTTTTGACTGACCAAAGCAGAAATACTAATGAAGTATGTCCCGGGACATTAAAGCAGAACATCGGTTTCTATTTCCACCCGCAGCAAAGATGTCAGCTTTACGGATTCAGGTTTAATAAGATGAAAAATTATGCAGCGGAAAAGGGAGGTACTGAAAATGATCTATACACCGCTTACAAAAAAGGCTTTGCGTATATGCTTTGAAGCCCATAAGGATCAGAAGGATAAAACGGATATGCCTTATGTTTTCCATCCGTTCCATCTTGCGGAACAGATGAAGGATGAAATATCCACAGCAGCAGCTTTGCTTCATGATGTTGTTGAGGATACGGATATGACCTTTGACGATCTGAGAAATGAGGGCATTGACGAGGCTGTGATCGAAGCGCTTGAGCTGCTGACTCATTCACCTGATGTCCCGTATATGGATTATGTTGCAAAAATAAAGGGTCATCCTGTTGCAGAGGCGGTGAAGCTTGCCGACCTGAGACATAACAGCGACCTGAGCAGATTCGATAATGTAACGGAAACGATACTGCAAAAAAATCAGAAATATCTTGATGCAATAAAATATCTTACCGAATGAAAAGGAGGCGGGAGCATGAGCAAAATGAAAAGATCCGTTCAGGATAACAGAAAGGCTGAAAAAGAAAAAGCCGTAGTCAATTTCATGGACGGAGTGTCTTTTGAATTCACCCCGATGGAAACTCTGAAAATGGTCACAGCTTCATCTGTATTCGGTGAGCCGCAGTATTACAGGAACGGCGAATTCGTCCCCGCAAGGATATCTGACGGCTGCTACAGGGCGCATGAAACCTTTTCCGAGTATAGTGTGCTTCCTTCTTCATTCGAGGGTCTGAGGACCTCTGAGCTTATGGAAAAGGTGATTGATAAGGCGCTGGAATATGACTATAAGGCTGCGGTCGAATGGGCTGTGACATTGAGAAGGGAATATTATATGCGCCTGAACCCCCAGGTCATTATGGTAAGAGCGGCAATGCATCCGGGACGGGTAAAATTCAATGAGGAATATCCCGGGCTGTTTTCAAAGCTCCAGAAGCAGGTCATGCAAAGAGCAGACGAGCCTGCTTCACAGCTTACATATTATCTTTACAGAAACGAAAGCAAAAATAATCTTCCGAATATACTGAAAAGAAGCTGGGCGTCAAGACTGAACAGTGCAAGCCTTTATGAAATGCATAAATATAAAAACAGCGGTATCGGAATGATAGATACCATACGCATCTGCCACGCCAATTCCCCGGTTATAGATCAGCTTATGCAGACAGGAACGGTCAAAGTTGAGGATGATAATAATACATGGGAGGCAAAAAGAGCGCAGTGCGCTTCTTGGAAGGAAATACTGGATACCGTAAGCCTTGGACATATGGCTCTGCTGCGCAATCTCAGGGGAATATTTACGGAGATAGAGGATGCTGAGCTTTGCAGAAAAACCATGCAGCAGCTCAGGGACGGCGTTGCAAAGGGCAAACAGTTCCAGTTCCGGTATTATACAGCCCTGAAGATAATAGAAAAATGCGGGGATGTACACCATAAGGGAATGATAATTGATACGCTTGAGGAATGTATAGATATCGCCTGTGAGAATATGCCGAAGCTGACGGGAAAAACGATGTGCCTTTCCGATAATTCCGGCAGCGCGTGGGGGACATTCAACAGCGAATACGGAAGTGTTACCGTAGCTGAAATTGATAACCTCAGCTCTCTTATCACAGCACGCAATTCAGACGAGGGCTATGTGGGCAAATTCGGAGATAAGCTCATTGTAACACCGGTGAGCAAAAGAAACGGTCTGCTTTCACAGTGCAGAGCAATGTCTGACAATAAGTGCAGGGATGTAGGCGCGTCTACCGAAAACGGCATCTGGCTATTCATGCGTGATGCGATAGATAAAAAAGAACATTGGGACAATATCTTCATCTACTCCGATCAGCAGGCTGGTCACGGCGGATTGTACGGCACTCCTGAGGGTATCGCAGAATATACCAGCCGGGATTCTGCATATCGCAGAACATATGTAAATATATCAAAGCTTATTGATGAATACCGCCGCAGGGTAAATCCGAAGGTCAATGTATTCAGCGTCCAGACAGCAGGATATGATAATGTTGTGATCCCCGAATACGGATACAGAACGAATCTGCTTTACGGATGGACAGGCAAGGAGCTGCAGTTTGCAGCCGAAATGATAAAATTCTGGGACGAAAAAGATAAGAACAGGGGAATCTGATCCCCAGCCATACAGAAAGAAATACACCCGTACCACAAACCAATAACCCCCGAAAGCCGATGACAGATCTCACCGGCTTTTATTTTTTTGCAGTAGAAAAAACATAGCCATAAAACCTACCCCACATTTTAAGATCCAACATCACACCTGCTCTGAGCTATTTATCTGAATCCGTGAAACTGACATCTTCGCCGCGGGCTGAAAAAGGGAATCTGCTGTTCAGCTTTCATGCCCTGAGTTATGTTTTTTTGGTATTTCTGCTTTGGTGAGACAAAAGGTGGAAACCCCTTTCCTTAACCCCCTTGGCAAGCCGGACTTTAATGACTAAGAGCTGGTATTGTCAGGAGCTTTACAAATCTTTCTGATGCATA
>ONNU01000340.1 GCA_900319255.1 uncultured Eubacteriales bacterium | reverse complement strand
TGAATATGCCGCATCGGCAGAATTATATTCTACCCATCCGATAGCTATATCTCTGAGAAATAAGGCTGAGGGCATGTCGCTGCAAAAGCCTGAGAATACAGAGGATATTTCCGGGCAGGGCATAAAAGCTGTCATTAACGGCGAAGAGCTTCTGGTGGGAAATGAAAAGCTGATGCATAATAAAGGCATAAGCCCGGCAGAAGTAACTGAAAACGGAACAGTAGTTCATGTAGCGGTCAACAGCAGCTATAAGGGGTATATCATCATCAGGGATCAGATAAAGCCTGACGCTGAAAAGGCTGTAAGCTCCCTTTCAGAGCAAGGCATCCATAAGATAGTAATGCTGACCGGAGATAATGCAGTTACCGCAAATGAGACAGCAGCCGAATTAGGAATAAAGGAGGTATACAGCGAGCTTCTTCCTTCTGATAAGGTGGAAAAGACCGAAGAGCTTCTGTATTCCAAAGCAGAGAAGGAATCCCTTGTATTTGTAGGAGACGGTGTAAATGACGCTCCGGTTCTTTCAATAGCTGATATCGGAATATCAATGGGCGCCTTAGGCTCAGATGCAGCGATAGAAGCGTCTGATATCGTGCTGATGGATGACGACCCCTGCAAGATCTCAAAGTCCATCAGTATATCAAGAAAATGCATGAGGATAGTAAAAGAAAACATCTGGTTTTCAATCGGAATAAAGCTTGTCTGCCTTGTTTTAGGCGCATTGGGGATCGCAAATATGTGGATGGCGATATTTGCCGATGTAGGAGTTATGGTCGTTGCAGTTCTTAATTCCATCAGATGTCTTTTCCATGAATAATTGAATTTCATAAATCATCGGCGGCGGTGCGGGGATAAACCCGTACCGCCGCCGGGCTTTTTTGCGCTGGGTATAATAAAGCAGGGGAGTGGGCACGAATAATTTATGGCATAAAAAATCGCCCCGACTGCACATCGGGGCAAAATTTTTTATTTTACATAAACATCGAAGCTTCCGCCGGGACAGAAATCATAGAATTTACC
This sequence comes from uncultured Eubacteriales bacterium, assembly GCA_900319255.1. Classification (GTDB taxonomy): domain Bacteria; phylum Bacillota; class Clostridia; order Oscillospirales; family Acutalibacteraceae; genus UBA1213. Next base: position 1,097 of record ONNU01000340.1, on the reverse strand, counting down.
TTTTCTGCCGAAGGGAGTATCAATTGTAGAATATCTGGGGTAGGATGTAAGGTTGGGAGAAGCCAGAACGATATAACCATCCTTATCTGAAACAAAACCATCCTGAACATGTCTTCCGGGGATATTCAGTCCATAACCGGGGAGGACACTCTGTGAATAATAGGTAAATCTTTTATTATTGAAATAAATGACACCCATATTCATAAACTGATTGTAAGTATAGCGCTGTTCGCACCTTACGGGATCAACAGCTTCTGTAACAGTGATCTTTCTCTGCTCAACAAGGTCGTTGTCATAAATAACCTTGACAGACATCTGACCTTTTTTCTTGGTTGTTACCTGGAACATCTTATTATTCTTTATAGCAGTACCATTTTCGCTGCCGCTGAGCACCTTGACAGATCTGACAGGGCTTTTACCGCCGGTATAGCTGAGGTTCTTTGTCTGACCTGCAGGCATTACTGTGCTTGAAGAAATGCTTTTGAAGCTTACATTGATCTTATCGGTGATACCGCTCTTGTATTTGACAGTTACTACTGCGTTTCCTTCGACGCCGCCATCACCTGTTTTGATATATCTGTTGTAACCCTCTTTGCCGATATAAGCAACCTTTGAATTTGAGGACTGTATGCTCATAAGCTGATCGCTTTTTCTCCAGACATTGTAACGGGCATTAGCCTTGCTTGTCTGGATATTTGAAATATAAGTCTTGCCTGAGCTGAGTTTTGCATTCTGAAGGCAGAGAGCAACAGGCTTTACTGTTGAAGTTGTATTTGCTGAATTGCTTGTGTTAGCAGCCGAAGCTGTAAGACCTGAGCCTGCGATAGAAACAACTGCTAATATTAAACCTAAACATCTTTTTACTTTTTTGGATTTAAGATTGATAATCATTAAACCATCCTTTCTTTCGGGTATGCGTCTATAATATAACAAGTTTGTAATTAAGTCAAGGAAATTATAACATTTTTGTAATCATACAAAAAACCTATACACTTTACGGTGAAAAACTATGTAATGTTTGCATAAAAACGAGGACATTTTTTTGTTAGATAATAAAATTAAATATTTACAATTCATTTTCCGAAAGTAAAAATCAG
>ONNU01000051.1 GCA_900319255.1 uncultured Eubacteriales bacterium | reverse complement strand
GGGGGGCGCAGCCCACCTCTTGTGGTTCTCCTCTTTTGTCCGCAGCGGCTTTGCCGCTGCCCTGGAAGAAGTCAGCAAATAATAGAAGTCAGGGTATAAAGAATAACTCCCGAATCTGTTTTCCCCCCTTTTTTGCAATCCCCTTTCCTTAACCCCGTGGTATGCCGGACTTTAATAGCTAAGAGCTGGTATTGTCAGAAGCTTTACAATAACAATTATGAAAAATCTGCATGAATACAGTAATGTTAGTTATTTCCGCCGTTGTGTTTCACGGATTCAGGTGGTATGAAAAAGGAGCCGCCCCGTCAATGAGGCAGCTCCTGAAAGATTTTTTTGTTTTGTCTGACATGGCTTATGCAGCAGCCTTTGAGCTTTCGGGCTTGCTGGCAGCGGAGGAGCTTTCCCCGGCGCTGGTGTCAGTAGGCTTGCTTGCGTCTGAAGTTTCGCTTGTTTCGGCAGGCATGCTGCTTGTATCAGCCGGCTTGCTGGATTCCTCGGGCTGGCTTGAGGATGAAGCTTCGCTTGTTTCAGCAGGCTTGCTTGTATCAGCGGGCTTGCTGGATTCCTCGGGCTTGCTGGTTTCAGCGGGCTTGTCAGGGTTTGATTTGTCGATATTGGTGTCAACGCTGTAATCGCTGAGATTTGCTGTAACGGTCTTTGCATAAAGAGCGTTATAGTCCTTGTAACCCTTGTAGCTGTAGGAGCATTTCTCCGGAGAAACTCTTTCCATAGGAACAACTACCTCTGTTGTATCGACTGTGCAGGTGTTGTCCTCAAGCTTTATCATATCGTTGAAGCGGCAGGTAGTCCAGTAGGTGAATTCAACGTCCTTCTTGTCGTAATCCTTGCAGATGACTGTTACCTTGTATACGAGGTTGAACATATGGTCATGCTCGCTGGAAGCACTCCAGCCGGCTTTGGATTCCTTGCCGTCCTTGAGGTTGAGAAGGATAATACCCTTGAACTCGGCATTCTTGAGCTTTTCGCCGTCTGATGCGATATTTGACTTGATCTTGTCCAGGCTTTCAGCCTGCATCCTTGCAAGGGTATCTGCGGGGATCTCAGCCACAGCCGTTACATATGTTCCGAGACCTGTAACTGTATATTCCTTTTTGGATGATGAGGGCAGCTGCTCATATTCTCTGCTGCAGTATTCGTCAAGATCACTGTAGCCGTAGGGAGCAGTAACGGTAACAACTACCTTGTCGCCGTCCTTCAGACCCTCATCCTTGTCAAGCTCATAGCGCAGACGATAGGAGGAATTATTTTCTATCTTTGCAGTACCGTTCGGGGAAACGCCCTCGAATACCACATTGATATCCTTGAAGGGATCAAATTTGCCCATTTCGCCGAGACCGTTTACTGTGAAGTCCATGCTTGTTCTGGAGGGCACAGCGCCGATGGCGGATGCGCAGTATTTTGCAAGATCATCGCCGTAGGGAGCTGAAACGGTAACATGGATAACATCGCCGTTTTTAAGCTCGGACTTTCTGTCTATTTCATAGGAAAGGGGATGCTTGCAGGTATATTCAGCCTTACCTGAACCGTTATATCCTGTGAAGGTAAGCTCAAAGCCTTCAAAGGGATCAAATGAGCCGATCTCTTTCAGATCTGTAACGGTGAATTCATGATCCGGAGCGTCAAGCTCGACACTGATTATATCGGAAAGGGAATTCTGGATGCTGTCGATCCCCCATGTGACCATGACCTTATCGCCGTTGGAAAGATCGCTGGTCTTGTCGATGTGGTAGGAATATTTGACGATAGAGAGCAGATAATCACAGGCGTCTGCATCGAAATATGAAGTGATGGCAGCGATTTCCTTGCTGTTATTGTTGAATTTAAGCTTGCCCTTCCAGTCGTTGGTAAACTTATCGCTGTCAAAGCTGTATTCGGCAGTGCCGTAGCCGTTGTAGCCCTTGAATTCCATCTTGATATAATCGTTGAGCTGGATCTTGGGCTTTGCGTTCAGCACGATGATAAGTATTATGGTTACGAGTATCACAAGACCGGCAGCTGCTGCGCCGATGATGATGACAGCTCTTTTATCCAGGGGAAGCTTTTTCGATGCAGCACTCTGTCCGTCAGGCGATACGGCGGACTGCACAGGCTCAGCTCCGGACACAGCCGGAATGGGCGCAGTATCACCTTTGCTGAGATCGTCTGATACGGGAGCGGCAGGCTCACCCACCTTTTTACCGCATACGGGACACCATTTTGCCCCCTCGTTCAGCTTGTTTCCGCAGGAGCATACAAGCCCCTCCGCTTCGGACTTTGCCGCAGCATCAGCAGCCGGCTCGTCTGCATATATCTCAGCCTTCTTTCCGCATACGGGACAGAATTTTGCGCCTTCTTTAAGAACGGTTCCGCAGGAACATACAAGCGCGCCGGCTGTTTTTCTCTCCGTTTTGGGTTCATCAGCAGGCTTCTCAGGTTCTGCAGGCTTTTCCGGTTCAGCCGGCTTTTCAGGCTCAGCGGGAGCGGGTACGGGAGCGGGAGCAGGCGCAGGAGCGGGGGCTGCTTCGACCTTATTTCCGCAAACCGGGCAGAATTTAGCACCTGGCTTTAATTTATTGCCGCAGGAGCAGACAAGACCTTCCTCTGTCTTTGCTTCTGGCTTGGGCTGTTCTGCGGGCTTCTCAGGCTCAGCGGGAGCGGGTACAGGAGCGGGAGCAGGCGCAGGAGCGGGAGCTGCTTCGACCTTTTTACCACAGGCATTGCAGAATTTTGCGCCTGGTTTTAATTTATTGCCGCAGGAGCAGACAAGACCTTCCTCTGTCTTTGCTTCGGGCTTTGACTCGTTCTGGGGCTTTAAGGGCTTGAGAGGCTGGATAGGTCTGATATTGCCGGCGGGAGCGGGCGCAGCCTCGACCTTTTTACCGCAGGCGTTGCAGAACTTAGCGCCGGGTCTGAGCTGATTTCCGCAGGAGCAGACGAGAGCGCCCTGAGGATTGCCTCCTGCAGGCGCAGCCTCGATCTTATTTCCGCAGGAAGGGCAGAATTTCACACCGTCCCTGATCTGACTGCCGCATTTATTACATATCACGATAATATCCTCCTTTATTCTGTTTTCTTGAATTGATTTTTTTATCATGGCAGGCGCAGCCTCCGGAGCATTTCCGGCACAGCAGCGCATGATATGACAAAAATCACCTGATTATATTATATAATTAATTTTATTTATAGTCAACGATAATTACCCTTTTTTCTCTCGCCCGCAACGAAGATGCCGGTTTTAAGGATTCAGGCTATAGCTAAGAAAAAAATTTTTTGTCTCACCAAAGCAGAAAAACCAATGAAGTATATCTTAGGGCAAAAAAGCAGAACAGCGGATTCGGGATTTTTTCTTTATACCCTGGCTTCTATCGACTGCTGACTTCTTCCAGGGCAGCGGC
>ONNU01000178.1 GCA_900319255.1 uncultured Eubacteriales bacterium | reverse complement strand
TTCACCAATACAGAGGGTGAGACCATTGAGCATACGATCAATGACGACAGGGTTTTCCAGCTGACAAACGATCCGGATGTCATAGTCGGCGTAAACGGATATATGGACGTACCGTCTGACTGGACAGAACTGGAAAAGCTTAAATAACATGATGGTGATAGAATGAAAAAGCTGAAAGGTTCATTATTGCTGCTGGCGGCAACTATGGTCTGGGGACTTGCATTTGTTGCCCAGAGCGCCGCCGCAGACAATATCGGCTCTTTTACTTTCAATGCGGCAAGATGCGTGCTTGCCGCCGCATTTCTTTTTGTAATAATGCTTATCCGCAGGGGCAGCCGCCTTATCTCGAAAAAGAAAAAGCCTGCGAACGCAGGGGAAAATAAAAAGCTTCTTCTGGGGGGAGCATTATGCGGAGCGGCACTTTTCGCAGGCATGAATCTGCAGCAGTTCGGCATCGCAGCATACCCGCCGGAGGCTGCTGCATCAGGAAGGGCAGGCTTTCTCACGGCGACCTATGTTATCATGATCCCCATAGTGCAGCGCATAACGGGGAAAAAGCTGAGCCTGCCGGTGATACTTTCGGTCATCGGATGCATTGCAGGAATGTATCTGCTGTGTATGAACGGGGGCTTCGGGGGGATATATCTGGGAGATATACTGGAGCTTGGGTGCGCAGCGGGATTTACCTGTTATATACTGGTGGTGGATCATTTCAGCGGGCTTGACGGGATAGCGGTATCCTGCATACAGTTTGTGGTCTGCGGCATAATGTGCGCAATATGCATGCTGATATTTGAAAAGCCCGATTTCAACGCCCTTACAGAAGCATGGCTGCCTATCGCATACGCAGGCATTATTTCAAGCGGAACAGGCTACACCCTGCAGATAATCGGGCAGAAATACGCAGAGCCGGCAGTTGCATCCATAATAATGAGTCTGGAGTCGGTATTTGCAGCTGCGGCAGGCTGGCTGATATTAGGCGAAGCCCTCAGCCCCAGAGAGCTTGCAGGCTGCGCCCTTGTCTTTGCAGCCGTCCTATGCTCGCAGATAAAAGCGCCGGCAAAGCAGGCTGACTGAAGACTTAAAAATGAAACCTCTCAGTCAAACCTTACGGTGCGACTGAGATGTAATGCATCATTATTGCAAGAAACCGGATGATATGCAAATAAGCCGACCCATCGCAGGTCGGCTTGTGTTTTGTCTGTGATTTTTACTTTAGGTTTTGGTTTTATTTATCCGCCCGGAGAACCTGAAACAAACACATCACAGACTATATCATTGTCATCACAAACCATCCAATAGTATTGTGGTTGGTGATCTGACATAATCAAAGTATTACCCTCTGAGATATAATAACCTTTCTTACGTCCTAAATTCTTGTCCGGTTCGCCGTACCTCACTACCACTTCAGATATATGCCTATCTTTAATCCACCAATCATTATATCTGTAACTAGTAGCATGTGACAAACAAAACAATATCAAACAAATTAAAAGAATTAGAAAACTGCCAATACCAATGATGAGGACAGGAAGTTTTTTGTTAGTATTATTGTTCTCCATGGACATTGACTTGCTCCTTTACAAGATTACTGTTTGGATCATAGTATTCATCATAAAGACCGCTTTCGTATTCTTCTCCGATTGCCATATCAGCGCTGCTTTCAGCTGAGGACTGCACGCTTGTGTCAGCGCTGCTTTCGGCTGAGGATTCCACGTTTTCGTCAGGCTTGTCTCCGAGAAGGCTTTCAAGCGTTTCCTCTGAATCAATAACTGCGGTCTGGGCAATGAGCTGTTCAGCGTATTCTCTGTCGGTGTAGCCCATCAGCATATCGTTGAGATAAACGATATAAGCTCCGTCTGCGCCCTTTTTCATAACAAGGGTATCGGTTATGGGACTGCTGCCGTTATCGCTGTATGTAAGCTCGGCTTTGTAGACCTGGGTGTAGCTGCCGGGATCCTTCACCTCAGTGCCCTCTCTTGCAAGACCTGTGAAATTATTGATGTATCTGTTGAAATTGCTGTAGGGGACTTCCTTGCCGTTCACCTTGACAGAATTGATGGAGAAATCCTGCAGAAGCTCATTCTGATCCTTTGTATGAGTTACATCATATTGTGTGGTCTTGCCATCGGCGGTGATAACAGCCTTGTCAAGGTTGTCCATATTCGGATATATGAAGGATACCGTGAGGAAATCCGTGTAGGTGATATTATACCAGCCCTCCATATCCTCTTTTGTCATTTTGCAGATGATATTTCCGTCATCCGCCATGACATAACAGCTGCCGTCCTTTTCAGCCTTCGATACCAGAAGTCCTACCTTTGTATCATCGGTAGCGGTGACATTGATTATCATGAAAGGCTTGTCAAGACCGTATTTTTTCTTTGCTTCGTCTGTGACAGGGGCTGCAATGACCTCATCTCCGCGGATGCCGTACAGCATCTTTCCGAAGGATACCGCAGATTCCTTGCCGCAGGCTAAATGATAGGGGGAACGTAATTTATATGTTGCTGCGATGGAGATATCCTCCTCAGTGTCTATTTTCAGCGGATCCTTGTAGCCCTCGCCGCTGATGCTGATAGTGCTGATGGTGGGGGGATTGTCCTCATCCTCGCTGAAATTCTTGGTGAGGGTGCGGTCAAGCATCTGCAGCTTTTCAATAAGGAACGACCCGATGGTTTCCGGGTTCATCAGATAAACATTATCCGTAAGCTCACGTCTGAAATAATAGCCCATATCATTGGGAGCCTTCTTTCCCAGGATAAGCGTTTCCTCGCTGCCGTCGCTGAATCTGATCTTTACGGTGGAAAGGGGCTTGTCAAGACCGAAATCGCTGAATCTGACGCCGCTTTTATCAACGATCTGCAATGCTGTAACATAGGAGCACTGATATGCAAGAGAGTCTGTATTATCCTTGTTAAGCTCGAAATCGTCAAGTCCCTGCATGGTATAGCGCATATTCATTTTCAGAGTGGAGGTCTCATCGGTTCTTTTGTTTCCGGAGGGCTGACTGTCCTCAGAAGCCTCAGCAGCATTTTCCTGTGAAGCTTCATCAGCCATGCCGGTGTAATCAAAGCCGATAAGGGTATATTCTCCGCCGCTGTTTTTCACGGTGATCTCTTCAGCCTTTACGCTGGTCTTGTCATAAATAAGGATATCCGTATCATTGGCGGAAAGTCCCACCTCCTCCGTTTTCGGAAGAGAAAGGACGAATATCATTACCCCCGCAAGCGCAGCGACAATGACCGCAGCTAAAATTATAAGAATAATATTCCTTTTCATAACTGCCTCACTTCCTGCGTCTTACGACAAATACCATGATACCTGCGCCGATGATAAGAACCGGAAGAACGGCAAACAGCATTACGCCTGTGATGACAGAGGTTTGTCTGCTGATGCCCTGGAGTGAATAATCGGTGATGACCTTATCCTCAAGGCGGATGGTATTATCCTCGCGGTGATTCAGGGTGTCCACGATATTCAGCCAGTATGTCTGGTTTACGAACTGAGACTGCATAATAGTTTCGTTCCACATTTCTGTTGAGCCTGAAACGATAAGCTTTGACATGGATTCGTCATTACCGGAAATGCCCTGCATAAGAACGCTGACATTGCCCAGGATATAATCATCCGGGTTCCAGTCATCTCCTGCGTCAAAGGGACAGATGCCTGATTTTGACGAATAGGAAACAAGGCTTTCGGTGATATTTTCATTCTTTGCGATGATACCTCTTGAATAATCCGCAAGAACGGTCTGATCGTCCTTTGTGATATTGTCTGTATACATCTTTGATCTGAAGGATGCGGCGATATATCTGTATGCGCTGTAGGAGCTTGCGCCGCTCATCTGTCTGCTGGTGTCCATATCAAAGGCAAGTCCGTCGCTTACAAGCATTCCGTATTCATCCAGCAGCTTGTCGATATTAGGGGATTTGATCTGGTTTCTGTAGGAAATGTAGATCATGCTCTTCCCGTATTTGCCGTCATTATAAAGGAAGCCTCTGAGCTTTTCAACGGCTTTTTCATTGTAATCGGCGGTGGGAGCGTAGCAGATAACGGTATTGACATTATCCGGGATCTCGCCTGATTCGATCTGGAGCGTTACCGGTTCATAGTTATTTGCGGTAAGCACCTTTGAAAGATAAAGATAACCGCTGTTGTTTTCCTCTGTGTGATCGGTGACGATAACTATTTTATCGCTGCGGTCGCTTGTTACCTTTACGATAGCCGTATCAATAGCGGATTCAGCCTTTGAGGAGGTGATATACTGATACTGCTGGTTCATCAGCTCGAAATTGAAAAGATCCTCCTTGTGGAGAACATTGTATTTTTTTCCGCATTTTACGATAACATCGCTGGTCTGGAGGTTTTCGTCTGAATAATCATTGACAAAATTCGGCTGGGAAACGATATCGACATATTCAACGCTGAGCATTCCGCCGGAATCGCGGACCATATTGTCAACAAGGTTTGTAAGCTGCTTGTAGTAATTGTCAAAGGATTCAAAGGTCTTTCTGTCCATCAGAAAATAGATGGTGACCTTCTTTTTCAGACTGGTGACCACCTTTTCGGTCTGCTCAGTCAGATTGTATGAGCCGTTGGCTGTGATATCCGCCGTCATAGCGGAAAACCTCTCTGTCAGTACAGAAGCGATGACATTGAGTATGATGACACCCGCAAGCACAAGCGCTGTCAGAACAACAGAGGTGATACGGTGTTTGCTTTTTCTTGACAGCCCTCCGTGTTTTCCACCGGAGGGAGTTTTCTTTGCGGGAGCAGGAGCGCTTTTCTTTTTGCTTTCCTGCTCACCGGGCTTTTTGATTTCATTTTCCGACATCTGTATCCCTCCTTATGCCCATCTTCTTTTTTCCACCATCCTGTCTGTAAGGAACAGGAACAGAGCGGTGACAGTGACAAAGAACACTATATCAGCCAGTGAGAAAAGTCCGATAGAAAAGTTTGCATATTTTCCCTGGAAGGACAAAGCGCTCAGTACATTTGTAAGCGGCGCCCATTTCACGGTATAGCCTACCGTATCAAAAAGGCTGATAAGAACATTGACAACAAAGGAAACAATGCCTGCAACGATGGAGCTTTCAGTGAGTGAAGAAATGAAAAGCCCTATGGAGATGAAGGATGCGCCCATTATCAGCATTCCGAAGACATTGCCGATGATAACGCTCCAGTCTGCCTTTGCAAGAATGGTCATTGCAATGCCCTGGATAATAAAGGACAGAAGGCAAAGCCCGAAAATAGTAAGGCAGGATAAAAACTTTGAAAGCACCACAGACGGGATACTGACGGGAGCTGTCAGAAGAGCCTGGTCTGTTTTGTTTCTTCTGTCATCCGCAAAGCTTCTCATGGTAAGCAGGGGGATGATGAAAAGAACGATAAAGAACATACTCTGGAATACTCCGGACATATTGGTCGTGCCGGTATAGAGGCACTGGACATAAAAGAATATTCCGCTGAAAAACGTAAAAGCCGCAAGCACTGCATATCCCACCGGAGAGGTGAAATAGGAGCCGACTTCTCTTTTATAAATTGCCGACATCAGCAGCATCCTCCTTTGTATCATTTTTACCCGTGATGATATTGAGGTAGGTATCCTCCAGTGACATTTCCACGGGGCACATTTCAAGAATGTTGAAATCAGTTTTTGCAAAGGCGCGGAAGATCAGCCTTCTGACGTCTCGCCTGCTGTCAACTGTAAATTCACAGCAACCCTTTTCAGCTTCGCCCATATCGGTTACTCTGGTAACGCCGTCCACCTTCTGGAGAAGGGACTGTACCTGCTGTTTTCTGCCCTCAGCGATGATCCTGAGCTTTTCGGTGGACGCGCCTGTTCCGGTGAGGGAGGATTTCAGCTCATCTGCAACGATCCTTCCGTTATTGATAATAAGTATCTTATCACAGACAGCCTGCACCTCAGAAAGAAGATGGGAGGACAGTATGATAGTATGCTTCTGACCCAGCTCTCTGATAAGGCGGCGGATCTCGATGATCTGCTGGGGGTCAAGTCCCACAGTAGGCTCATCAAGGATAAGCACAGGCGGATCCCCGATAAGCGCCTGGGCAAGCCCCACTCTCTGACGGTAGCCCTTTGACAGGCTTTTTATTATTTTTTCCTTTACATCGCTGATCTTTACCTTTTCGCAAATGCTGTTGATATGCTCCTTCATGGGCAGACGGACTTTTTTCAGCCTGAACATGAATTCAAGGTAGCCCTTTACGGTCATATCATTATACAGCGGCGGTATCTCCGGCAGATAGCCGATCTTTTTCTTGGCAGCCGTGGGATTGTCAAGAATATTGATGCCGTCAATTTCCACGCTTCCGGAATCGCTGGACAGGTAGCCGGTTATAATATTCATAGTAGTGGATTTTCCCGCGCCGTTAGGACCAAGAAAGCCCAGTATCTCGCCCTCTTTAAGCGTAAAGCTTACATTATCAAGGGCTTTGTTCCTGACATAATATTTTGTCAGCTTTCTGACCTTTATCATTTTTTTTCCTCCTTATTTTCAGATGTCGATCTCCAGAAGGACAGGACAGTGATCGCTGCCGTAAATATCCGAAAGGATATCAGCAGTCTTTATCTTATCCCGAATCCTGTCGGAAACGATAAAATAGTCGATACGCCAACCGGCGTTGTTTTTTCTTGCATTGAAGCGGTATGACCACCAGCTGTAGCGTCCTGTTTCCTCAGGATGAAGAAAGCGGAAGCTATCGGTAAAGCCGGACTCAAGAAGTCTGCCGATCCTTTCTCTTTCCTGATCTGAAAAGCCCGCATTGCCCCTGTTGGATTTGGGGTTTTTCAGGTCTATCTCATTATGGGCGACATTCAGATCTCCGCAGTAGATAACAGGCTTTTCGCTGTCGAGCCTTTTTAGGTATCCGAGAAGGTCGTCCTCCCATTTCATGCGGTAGTCTATTCTTGCAAGCCCGTCCTGAGCGTTGGGGGTATAGACATTCACAAGATAAAAGCTGCCCATATCGAGAGTTATCATTCTTCCCTCATGGCTGTGCTCCTCCATATCCATACCGTTATAGGTTACGCTTGCCGGCTCAAGGGGTGTAAACACAGCCGTACCGGAATAGCCTTTTTTTTCAGCGCTGTTAAAATACTTATTATATCCGTCAAGGGGGATCTCAGCCTGTCCCTCCTGCATTTTTATTTCCTGCAGGCACATAAAATCAGGTGAAAGCTCCTTTACCACATCAATAAAGCCTTTCCCCAGACAAGCGCGAAGCCCGTTGACATTCCATGACACAAATTTCATATTCACTATCCTTTCCGCATCCGATAAAGCAGGCTCCGCTTCACATCCAGCCAAGCCTACTAACACATTATACATTATACCACCATCCACGCCAATAGGCAATAAAATTTTCCGCAGCCGCCGGCGTGCTGTCGGTTTATAGATTATAGATTATAGTTGTTAGTGGTTAGTTTATAGTGATCGTTTAAAATTTGGAATTTGGAATTTGGAAAGTGGAATTGAAAGGAATTAGGAATGAGGAATTTAGTTTATAGTTAGTGGTCAATACTGGAGTTTAATAAAACTAATGTATCCATGCAGATTTTTCATATTTGCTTTTGTGAAACTCCTGACTATACCAGCTCTTAGCTAATA
>ONNU01000143.1 GCA_900319255.1 uncultured Eubacteriales bacterium | reverse complement strand
TGAAGATGTACCAGTGCGGTCTTCCTAAGGAAATGGCTCTGGAACTCTTTAAGCCCTTCGTCCTCAAGAGACTGGTGGACAAGAAGGCTATCGCTAATATCAAATCCGCAAGAAAACTTATCGACCGTGCCGACAATAAGGTATGGGACGCTCTGGAGGACGTTATCAAGGATCACCCTGTAATGCTCAACCGTGCGCCTACACTCCACCGTCTGGGTATCCAGGCATTCGAGCCTGTTCTCGTTGAGGGTAAGGCTCTCAAGCTTCATCCTCTTGCATGTACCGCCTTCAACGCTGACTTTGACGGCGACCAGATGGCTGTACACGTTCCCCTTTCAGCAGAGGCGCAGGCTGAGGCGCGTTTCCTCATGCTTGCTGCGAATAACCTGCTCAAGCCCTCAGACGGTAAGCCTGTAACCGTTCCGACACAGGATATGGTACTTGGTTCATACTATCTGACCCTTGACAAGGACGGCGAAATGGGCGAGGGCAAGGTATTCCGTGATACCGACGAGGTTATCATGGCATATCAGACCGGCGTTATCGCTCTCCATGCAAAGATCAAGGTACGCCGCGAGGGTGTGTTCAACGGCAAGAAGATAAGCGCTCTTGTTGATACCACCGTGGGACGTATCATCTTCAACAGACCTATCCCGCAGGATCTGGGTTATGTTGACAGAACCAACCCCGATAATTACCTTAAATATGAGATCGACTTCCTCGTTGGCAAAAAGCAGCTGGGTAAGATCTTTGATAAATGTATCAAAAAGCACGGCACACAGCGCACTTCCGAGGTTCTTGACGCAGTAAAGGCTCAGGGCTATAAGTATTCAACAAAGGGCGCTATCACCGTTGCAGTCTGCGACGCTACTATTCCGCCGAAGAAAAAGGAGATCATCGCCGCAGCAGAAAAGGAGATCGACAAGGTTTCCGCAATGTACAGACGAGGCTTCCTTTCAAATCAGGAGCGTTATGAAAAGGTCATCACCATCTGGGAGAAGGCTACAAATGATGTAACCGACGCTCTGAAGAAGAACCTTGACAGATATAACCCGATCTACATGATGGCTGATTCCGGTGCCCGTGGTTCCATGAGCCAGATCAGACAGCTTGCAGGTATGCGCGGACTTATCGCAAATACATCAGGTAAGACCATCGAGATCCCCATCAGGGCTAACTACCGTGAAGGTCTTAACATTCTCGAGTACTTCATTTCCTCACGAGGCGCAAGAAAGGGTCTTGCAGATACGGCTCTCCGTACCGCTGACTCAGGTTATCTTACAAGACGTCTTGTTGACGTTTCACAGGATGTTATCATCCGTGAGGAGGACTGCGGAACCACTGACGGTATAGTAGTTTACGATATCAGACAGACAAGCGCAGAAACAGGCGAGGAGGTCAAGGTATCCTTCGAGAATCTCACAGGCAACCATCTGTTTGAGAATTACTATGATCCCTCAAACGGCAAGGTGCTTATCTCAACAGACCGCATCATGACACAGCGTGATGTTGAAATGATAATGGCTCAGGGCACAACCGATATCAGGATCCGTCCCTATGAGCAGTTCTGGTCAATGCGCAGCAGAATCGTCGGCAAGCTTCCCGTAAGCGATATCAACGATCCCAGAACCGGCGATGTTATCGCTGTCACAACACAGCCTATCACAGAGCAGGATGCTCAGAATATCATAAATGCAGGCATCACCTCCGTCAGCGTGAAGGAGACTGATCCTGAAACAAACGAGACCACCGTAAAGGAATATCAGTCATTTACCGTCACCCTCAAGGGCAGAAGGATCATGGACGATTTCTGCGACAGGGAAACAGGAAGAATGCTTATTCCTTCAAGAAAGCTTCTTAATGACAATGATATCAGGATCATTATGGAGCATGGCGCAGAGCTTATCAAGGTGGTTCATTCCTCAGATTCCGACTCCATCATCGAGTCTATGCATGAGCGTCTCCAGGGCAGATATCTCTGCGAGGATTATTATGATCCCCAGACCGGCGAGCTTCTTGTATCAACAGACAAGATCATGGACGACCATGACGCAGATCTTATCGTTAACAGCGGATGCAAGAGCATCAAGCTCCGTTCCATCCTTGACTGCCGCGCAAAGCATGGCGTATGCCGCAAGTGCTACGGCTCCAACCTGGCAAACGGTATGCCCGTTACCATCGGCGAAGCAGTCGGCATCATCGCAGCTCAGTCCATCGGTGAGCCTGGTACACAGCTTACTATGCGTACCTTCCATACCGGCGGTGTCGCAGGCGGTGAGGATATCACACAGGGTCTTCCCCGAGTTGAGGAGCTTTTCGAGGCAAGAAAGCCGAAGCATATCGCTATTATCACAGAGATCGGCGGTCAGGTCAGACTCGAGGACAGAAACGCAGTTATCACCGGCACAGATCCCGACCAGATGGTTGACGACAAGCCGGGCGTTAACAGCAAGACCTACCTTATTCCCTTCGGCGCAAGAACGAAGGTCAAGAACGGTCAGATGGTGGAGCCGGGCGATCTTCTCACAGAGGGTTCGGTAGATCCTCACGAGATACTGAATATCAAGGGCGCGGCAGCAGTTCAGGACTACCTTATCGAGGAGGTTCAGAGCGCATACAGACTCCAGGGTGTTGATATCAATGATAAGCACATTGAAGTCATTGTCCGCCAGATGATGAAGAAGGTACGCATTGAAGATGCAGGAAGCACAGATCTTCTTCCGGGTTCACTTGTTGACAAGGGCAACTTCTATGCAGCGAATGAAGAGGTCGAGAAGAGGATCGCAGCAGGTGAGGAAGGACTTTCACTTGCGACCTATTCACCGACACTTCTCGGTATCACAAAGGCATCCCTTGCAACGGATTCATTCCTTTCAGCAGCATCCTTCCAGGAGACCACAAGAGTTCTCACAGACGCAGCTATCAAGGGCAAGGTAGACCCGCTGATGGGACTGAAGGAGAACGTACTCATAGGAAAGCTCGTACCTGCCGGAACAGGTATGGCAAGATACAGAGATGTAGAGATCGAAGAAAACATCCCAGCAATCTATCCTACAGATATTTAAAGATAATTAAGGCGGCGAGCGTGCGAAAGTATGCCCGCCGCCGTTTTACTGCTTTGAACCCCCCCTTTCCAATATCTCTCCGGGTAACTCTATATGTTTAGGTTTAACGTGGTTTTGGTTACTGCCCAAGGCGCGGATATCTGAAATGGTGAACAATCCAGGATTTACTCCCTCAGTCACCAGTTTTCTTATCCTGATTAAAAGCTTCTTTTGTAAAGCCCCTGACAATACCAACTCTTAGTTATTAAAGTACGGCTTGTGACGGGGGTTAAGGAAAGGGGATTGCAAAAGCAGAATTACAATCGAAGTATGCCTCAGCGCATGAAAGTGGAAAAGCAGATTTGGGATTTATTCTATATATCGATACTTTTATTGACTGCCGACTTCTTCAGGGGCAGCGGCATAGCCGCTGCGGACAAAAGAGGAGACCCATAAGAGGTGGGCTAAATCCCCCCTCTTAAGGTTCTCCCCTTTTGAAATCCCCTTTCCTTAACACCCCCCGGTGCGATCCCTTGCTTTTGTAAAAATTCTTAGTTCATATCTGACGCTTTTAAAAAAACAGGCACGGCAAGATATGTCCGCTTATGAGCTAACTATAAACCGCGACTTAGAAACCTTCGGTCACCATAACGAGCGAAGCGTATGCGGAGCGACTCCGCGATTATGACACAGGCGGGCTACTTGAAAAAAGCTGTCAGATGGTGTATTATATTATAGGTAATTGTCGAAAAGTCCGGAGATATGGAAAGCTGCTGCTCCGGATGGAAAAATAATGCAAGGGGAATCTGAAATGGACTATACTTTGATGCAAAAGGCTGATAAGGAGCTTATTTTCTATGGGGTGTATAATACAAGAGCTGAACTTGCTGACGGCGGGGATATTCTCTGCACCGTCAGACAGAAATTCTTTGAAAGCGGTAAACGTCAGAAAAACCGCAGCACCTTCAATATTTCCGGCGAAATGATAAAGGCTTCCTATACCCTCGAGGAGGGCAGACCTCTCAAATGGAAAAAGCTTATCGGCAGCCGCCTTGCGGAACGTGTTACGATCAAGGAAAAATGCTATTTCGTGGAATCTATGGACAGCGAACGCCATGTCTATAAAAGAGCTTATTTTGACTATCAGCATAACTGGATCTATACCGATTATTTCCTCTCCGAAAACAGCTCGTCTCCGGATTGTACCTTTGCACCTTATGTGGACGGCGACCGCCCCGCTGTTATCGTTAAAACAGGAAATGATGTATTTGAGACTCTCTATCCCTTTGAAAAAGCCCTGGATAAGGAGCTGACTGAAAAGCTTAATGATGCAGCCGGTGAACCCCGTGTGCTTTGCAGAACAAGCAGCGGAACCTTCTATTTCTGCACTAAGGTGGAGGCTGAGGACAGACAAAGAGCCCTGGATCGTCTGCTTGATGAAAAAATTCAGGCTGAACAGGATATGGATGAGGATGAACTGATCGAACCGGGCTTTGAGGTGGATATCTCCGCAGCTGAACAGTCTATGAAAAGCTCTTATCAGCATGAACCCCAGGATGATATCTACGCTTCATCTGAAAACGAGAATGAAAGCGATATCGACAGCATTTCCCTTGCTCAGATGCAGACTGATACAGACGCTGATGCCGAGCCTGAAAATGAACAGGAGCCTGCACCGGTCACTGCGCTTTCAGACGAGGAGGAAAAGCCCCTTGATATTGACGATATCATTGATACCGTACCTGAGCCGTCAGCAGAATTGCAGACATCCCCAGATGGACAGACAGCTGCCTTTATGCCGGAAAATATCAAGGACGTAAAGACCTCTGAGCAGGAGAAAGCTGAGCCGGAAAAGGATGATATTCAGGAGGCTGAAAAGCATCCGCAGGGGCTGCATGATGAAATGCCTGTACAGGAGTTTGCTTTCACAGAGGACAGGCTGTTTGAGGAAAGCCGCACAGGACAGGAGGCTGCGGTAAGCGCTGAGACAGGGGAGATGTGCGCCCTTGCCGGTCAGTGTCCCTATGAGAATACCGATAAGCTTATCATTGAATCAGGCGGCAGACAGTATTTCTATTTCGGCGGCACAGACGGAGACAGCCGTCACGGCAGCGGCAGAACGGTCATGTTTGACGGCAAGACCGCATACGAGGGCGGCTACAAGGACGATAAAAGGCATGGCTTCGGAACCTATTATTTCAAATCCGGAAAGCTTTGCTATGCAGGAAACTGGCATGAAAACAAGCGCGAGGGACTTGGTGCAGCATTTTCATCGAGTGACGGCAGCGCATATATAGGTAAATGGCATGAAAACGAGCCTGTATCAGTGGGAGCAAGCTTTGACCGTGAGGGCAGACTTATTTATGTAGGCAAGACCTCTCAGGGCAAGCGCAGCGGAACAGGCATTACATATTCAGAGGAAAGCGATACCTTCTTTGTGGGCAAATACAGGGACGGGGAATTTCTCGGCAGGGGTACGCAGTTTGACAGCGAGGGAAATATGCTTTATGCAGGGGGATTTTCCGGCGGTATGCGCTGCGGCGAGGGAGTGAGCTATATGCCTGACGGGTCGGTCAGATACAAGGGTATGTGGAAAAATGACCGCTATCACGGCGATGGCACGCTTTATCTTGAGGACGGCTGCACTCTCAGAGGAAGCTTCCGCAGAGGCAGGGCAGAGGGAAAATGCACCCTTTGCGATGCTTCCGGACGGATGATCTACAACGGCGGCTTTTCAGACGATCTGTATAACGGCGCAGGCAGACTGTATTCCGACGACGGCAGCTACTGCGAGGGACGTTTTGCAAGCGGTGAGCCTACGGGTGTATTCAACGAATATGACGCACAGGGTCAGCTTGTCTACTGCGGAGAATGGACAGATATGCAGAGAAACGGCAAGGGCGTTGAATACAGGAAGGGTCAGAAGCTGTACGAGGGAGATTTCGTAAGCGGAGTCTGGAACGGCAGCGGCAAGCTTTACGAAGAAGGCGAGCTTGTATATATCGGTACCTTCACAGACGGAAAGGTCAGCGGCTTCGGCAGAGAGATCGACGGAGACGATATTGTATATATCGGAATGTGGGAGGACGGCAGCTACAACGGCTGCGGCATCCTTTATGAAAACGGCAGTCCGAAATATGCCGGCAGCTTCAGAAACGGTGAAAAGGACGGCAGGATAAACGAGCTGATAAACGGCAGGATCCTGCGCAAATGTCTTTTTGAAAAGGATAAAATGACATATATGTGCGAATACAGCGAGGACGGGTCTATACTTTACTACGGTAATGTTCAGGACGGCAAGCGCAGCGGAATGGGATGCAGCTTCAATGCAGCCTGTGAAAAGGAATTCGAGGGCATTTTCAGAAACGGTAAGCCCGAAAAAGCCATGAGCGTTCTGTACAGGGAGCTTGAGGAGCTTCCTGTCTGCACTGAGCTGGAGGGAACGGAATACAGCAGCTATTCACATTCGCCGGAATATGCCGTAGAGCTTTCCTACGGCGGAGGCATATACACCGGTCAGGTACATGACGGCAAGCCCCACGGCAGAGGAACGGTAGTATATTTTGACCACCGCTATACAGGAATGTTCAGCTACGGAGAGCCTTCCGGAAAGGGCGTTATCTATATGCGTGACGGCAGCGAGATCGAGGGAGAATTCTCTCCTGAGCCGACTCCATCATGCGAAACGCTGGTATTTACCAATCTGACATATTATCGCCTGATAAAGTGATACCATAGAATATATCTGCGGGGGAGCAGGGGAGATCCGGAAAAAGACATTATCAGGTCTTTCCGGACACCTCCTGCTCCTGACTTTTTTTGTCAAGCAGCAGCTCTCTGCCCTCGTATGACAGCACGAGCCTGCCCTTTTCAAAGCGATAGGGGAATACCATAGTTCCCCATTCATCAGAAACGATAGTGAGCTTTTCATCATCTGCGAAATATTCTCCGCATATGGTCAGGGTGCCGTCTGTTGTTTCGGCAGTGAAAGCAGCATTGCCGCCGTCAAAGGAAAGCGAGGCTTTACCGTCGGCGCTTATGCGGTCACGGGAATCCAGCTCCATTGCGGCGCTTTCAGGCGAAGCCCTGCGAAGCGTGCACCCGCTGAGGGAGAGTACACAGAACATTATACAAATTGATCTTATTAACAGCTTCATAAATTCCTCCCAAAAAAATCATCAGCCCCGATACAACGGCGGCTGATATTTTTATATGCGGAGTGAGGGGGAGATATTTGTTTTTTGCTTATAGATAATATTGTGATTGGTGAAATTTGGAATTTGGAAAGTGGAATTGAATCAGGAGTGCAGACTGTGCAAAAACTAAAGCTTCCTGATATAATTCCTCCGCTTCGCTTAGCAAGGGGTGGCAAAAAGTGGGATGCGGTACGCCGTGACGGAGGGAGAAATATAATTCCTGACTTCTGATTAATACATTTCTTTGCAAAAAGTGGGGGACTGCCGAAAAAGAACGGCAGTCCCGATTGTTTGAAATTATTTTATCAATACCAGTTTGTAAGATTGTAATAAAGCTCCTCGTAACGCTTTGCGGATCTTGCCCATGAGTAATCCATCCTCATGCCTCTTGCTGCGATCTCGTTCCAGCGGTCACGCTGAGTGAAGAAAACAGTCTTTGCATAGTTGATGGCATTGAGCATTTCCTCTGCGTTGTAATTTGCAAATGTAAAGCCTGTGCCGGTGTTGTCGTACCAGTTATAGGGCTGTACGGTATCACGCAGACCGCCGGTCTCTCTGACGATCGGGATAGTACCGTAACGCAGAGCGATAAGCTGTGTCAGACCGCACGGCTCAAAGCGTGAGGGCATGAGCATAGCATCAGAAGCAGCATAAAGCTTATGCGCTCTGTTATCGGAATAGAAGATATTTGCAGATACTCTTTCCGGATATTTATACTGATAATATTTGAAGGTATTTTCATACTGCTGATCGCCTGTGCCGAGAACAACGAACTGTGTATGCTCATCGGTAATGCGCTCGATAGCGTAATTAACAAGATCAAGACCCTTCTGGTCGGTGAGACGGGAGATAATAGCGATCATGAACTTATTATCATCCACCGGAAGTCCCAGCTCCTGCTGCAGACCTCTCTTGTTCATTACCTTTTTATCCCCCACAGACTGAGCGGTATAATGCTCGAATATCTGGATATCATGCTCCGGGTTGTATACATTGTAGTCGATACCGTTGACGATACCGCAGAGGGCGTAATTCTTTGAGCGCATCAGTCCGTCAAGACCCTCGCCGTAATAGGGCATCTGGATCTCGCCGGCATAGGTATCACTGACGGTTGTGACATAATCCGAGAAAACGATACCGGCTTTGAGCATATTACCGTCCTTGAAGTATTCCATATTCTGAGAAGTGAACACATACTCAGGGAAAGCCGTAAGATAACGGAAAAGCTTCAGATCCCATATACCCTGGAATTTAAGGTTATGGATAGTCATAATGGTCTTGATACCCCAGAAGAAGCCGTTATCCTTGAACAGGGTTCTGAGGAAAACAGGAACCAGAGCTGCCTGCCAGTCATGGCAGTGGATGATATCGGGCTTGAAGTCGATAACAGGAAGGATAGCCAGAGCTGCCTTGCTGAAATAAGTAAATTTCTCGATATCCCATTTGATCTCGCCATAGGGAGAATCGCCGCCGAAATAGCCCTCGTTATCAATGAAGTAATACTTGATACCCTCAAATTCATACATCATGATACCGACATATTTATGCTCCTGGATATAACCGAGATCCATATAGAAGCTGGTGATATACTGGAAATGCTGTCTGTATTCCCACGGAATGCACATATACTTGGGGACAACGACTCTTACGTCGAATTCATCCTTATTTATCATCTTGGGCAGAGCGCCGACAACATCAGCAAGACCGCCTGTTTTAACAAATGGATAACATTCGGAAGCAACAAATAATACTTTTCTCATATTTTTCCTCCTGACATGATTTAGATTATTACGAAATTGTAACCATGATGGAAATACTATCTATATTATAAACTAAAATCCTTGAATATTCAATACATAATTCCGTTTTTTTATCAAAATTTTTGTGTAAAATATTGCAGCTTTATGTCGGAAACAGGGAGGCAGCACACTGCCGGGAGTGTGTCAGGGGGATAGGGTGGAGGTAATGGTAAAATTGAAATAATGTTCCCGGATTTATTTCAGTTATTCTTTATGCATTGGTTTCTTCTATGGCAGCAGAAAAAGTGAATCCGTTGTTCCGCTTTAATACCCTGGGTCATGCTTCATTAGTATTTCAGCTTTGGTGAAACAAAAGGTGGAAACCACAAGGGGGTGTCCCCCTTGAGTTTTCCCCCTTTTGAAATCCCCTTTCCTTATCCCCCTGTGGTTGCTTTCGTGGGAAGGCTTCAGAGGTCAATTCCAGATTCTAAGATTAATCCGTTGAACATACATTTCCGCTGCGGGCAGAAAAATGGAATCCGTTGTTCCGCTTTAATACCCTGAGTTATGCTTCGTTAGTATTTCAGCTTTGGTGAAACAAAAGGTGGAAACCACAAGGGGTGTCGTCTCCCTTGAGTTTTCCACCTTTTGAAATCCCCCGTGTTTGCTTTAAGCGGGAAGGCTCCGGCTATTTTAACTGATTTCTGATTCCTGATTCTAAATAAGTCTTTTTATAAAGCGGAAGAGGGGCTTTTTGTACCATTTCTGATGTGCATAAAGTGTTTTGGCTGTGGAGGTGTAGAGCAGGCGGGCAAATTCGGTGTCCTGCTGTGACGGCTGGGACGGGGAGAAGCTGGCGCTTTCTGCTATGGCGATGAAGCGGCGCAGGTCGGCTGCGTCTGAATCGGGGAGCGCTGCACAGAGCCGGTCTGCAAAGTCCTTTTCGGAGCCGTTATATTCCATGCACAGCCCGCAGAAATGCAGCATTGTAATAAACCGGTCAAATGCCGCTCTGCTGCTCATGGTTTTCATAAAGCGCAGGGCGCTCAGATATCTCAGGGTTATGAAGATCAGGGTGAGCATCAGAAGCGATGCGGTGATTATGATAATTGTTGTCATAAAGGAGTCGGTGTCTGCTGCTGCAACACCGTCGCCGCCGCCTGATATCTCATCCCCGGACTGGTTGCGGATGACAAACTTCCAGCCGTGCTCCTTCATGATATTATTCATGACTGCGGTGTCATAGCCCGGATATTTGGCTGTCATTATACCGTCCATAGTGGGTGTTACCTCCACCGGCACCCAGCCGTGATCCTTGAGGAATATCTCTACCCATGCATGGGCGGATTTATCGCTGATCTCAGCTGTATAATTATAGATGGTGTCGGGATTCGAGGGGTATGTCCTGTTGGTATCAGGGTCAAACTGCCATGATGAAACGGAATATCCTGTGGTGTATCTTGCGGGGATGCCGTATATACGGTACATCAGCACTGCCGCTGTTGCAAAATGTACGCAGTAGCCCTGATGGTTCCTGAAGAGGAAATAATCCGTTGTATCGGAATAAAAGGGTACGCTGCCGGGTGTGGTGGAATATTTCGCATGGGTCTGGAGGGTGTAAAGTATGAATGTGGTTATCTCATTGATATTGCTGCTGTCAAGGGGATTTTGCTGACAGTATTCCTCAAGCTTGGGATGTGAGGTGATGATATTCGTGTATTCGTTCTTTGCCTTTTCATAGTAATTGTCAACAAAGGTTTCGTAATCGCTGAGATCATCCCAGCGTCCCTCCATGCTGATAAAGGAGGAGGGATAATATTCCGCAGCATAGGAGGTGGTGCTTCTGCCGTCGATAACGCCTATGGAACCGAAGCCCCTTCCTGCGATGGGATTATAGGGGTATAGTACATTCATTGAGCTGCTGCCCGTGAGGTTGAAATACATATGCTGTATGCCGCTTTCCTCGAAGGTGGAGGACAGTCCGCTGTATCCCGGCGCAGGTTCAAAGCTGCGTAAATCCTTATTATAGACGATATCCCTTCTGCCGAAGGTACTGTACAGATCGGAGATGGATTCCGAGCTTGACGCTATGTTTAGCACACTGGGGAAGCAGGGCAGCTTTGAAAGATCTATAAACATTTCGCTTTCAATAAAGCAGTCCGAATAATCATCATCTGTCACTTCATCCATAAGCTCTGCTGCTGTTTTCTCTTCAAAATACTCCACCTGATTCGCAAGCTCCGCTCCATAGAAGGGCTGGGGGGAAGCTTCTGAAAAGATATAGGCGACAGGTATTTCACTGCTTATTCTCACTGACACGACATCATAGGGGAATTCACATTTCAGCGCAAGCTCCTGATTTTCGGGAGTGAAGCATATGATATAGCCCTGCCTGTAATCATAATCAAAGGTCACAAGCTCAAGTCCTGTCATGGCGGAAAGCTGTTCAAGGAAAAGACGGTATTTATCCTGATAGATATTATTGATAAGCTCAAGAACAAACGGTTCTCTTATAAAATTCAGCCCCATTCGTCTGTATCTGGTTTCATCTGTGGAGCTGCTGTCCAGATATTCCACCATTGTATAATCCTGCCCGTAGGCATTGCTCCAGCGGTAGCCGTCATAGGTGCTGCCGACAAAATCCTTGAGATAAAGCTTATTATCGGGAAGCTCCTGAACTGAAAGGTCAAAGATAGGCTTGCCGGACTGGCGGAGGTTTCCTCTGCTTACCGTGCCGTCAAAGAAATCGCTGGACAGATTACCCAGCATATTATTTATCGCATCCTGCAGATAACCGTCAGCCTTGTATACCTGAATGAACATATCCTCTTCAAAAAAATGCTCAGCTATGAGCGCCGGCGCAAATGCCGCAAGTATCATTGCCGCAGCCGCAACTGCGCTGAGAGCGGAGGCTTTTGCTCCGCCCCTGACTTTAAGCCGCGAGCCTTTAAGCGAGATACTGGTGTTCAGCACATAGAAGCCGAACTGGAAAACCACGATGCATACAACGCTCAGAAGATTTTCCTTCAGACCCAGCACAGGTCCGAAAATAACTATCCCCATGCACACAAGAAAGGTTATGGAATGTCTTCTCAGCACAAATTCCAGATAGAAAAACAGCATTGCCAGCAGCAGTACGGCAAAGGGGATAAGATTCTGCGTCAGCCCGCTGATATCCTGTGATGTACCGGAGGTGACGGCTGAGATGGTATTGATGATATTTCCCCACATGGGTATCAGAAATATGATGGACAGCGCGCATAATCCCAGTATCACATACATGAAATATTTGTTCTTATATATAAGTATGAACCACAGCAGAAGGCTCAGAAGCTCCACGCCTGCTATTATTACCGCAAGCACAGCCCTTCCGGAGGCTGTCTCCACCGTATCCCAGAATACTGATATCAAGCCGAAAATACCGATCATATAAAGTATTATCAGCGCAGGAGATCTGTCGGGAACTCTTGAAAGCTTATCCGCTTCGGTTTTCTGTTTTCGTGTAAGACCCGCTTTTTCGGTGCGGATCCTGATTTTTTTAGTTTTAATTTTTCTCACCACATTTCTTCGGAGAAGTCAGTGCCTTATGCGGTAGTCTGATGCATACCGGATAACGGGGGGCACGGCGGTCAGTGGGCGGAGAGATCAAAATATCTGTCCACAAGCTCATAATATATGCTTTGCCGGCTGAATCTGTAAACAGGTCTGCCGCAGAAATACCATTCAAGGGATGCATTAAGCACCATTACATTATCATCAGCGGAGAGATTGCATACCCTCAGAAATTCATCTCTTCCGCAGAAAATATCAGCCTTGTACAGATCTATCATAAAATCCTCTGTATTATTTTTGTCCGTAAGCTCATACAGTATAAGCCCGCCCTTTTCACGGTCAAAATAATTTATCCTGATGATGATATCATTTTCCATCAGGTTCTTTATCACCGCAAAGATAAGCTCAAAAAAAGCGTCCTTCTGCTCCACCGTGAGCCTTGTTTCCGATGACGAATCTATAAACAGATCGAAAATATAATCGTTTTCCTTTTCATATTCCTTGATCCAGAGCTTTTCAGTTTTGGCGCTGTAATTCCTGTGAATATGGCGGGGAAGGTCGCCGTCACGGTATTCTCTTATCAGTCTGACCTCGCTGTGATCCTCGCCCTTTTTATCAGAGGTGCTTTCTGCGACGGGATCGTTGGTATAGGTGCCGAAGGGGGGCATTACGATATTCATTTTTCTCGGGGGAGGAAGAACTGCCACCTCGCCCTTTACTCCGCTGAGCTTTTTGGAGCTTGAAAATATCATAAAATAATCATATACCCTGAGCCGCAGAAGCTCGGCGTCGATCATACCGCAGTAGGGCGCTGCAAAATATACCTCAGCGCTGTTATCTCCCTCGCTGCCCGCAGGACAGGCGCTTCCGCTGAGCTTTTTGACGGCTTTATCCTTTGAATCACGGTAATTCATCTGCAAAGTCAGCTTATATTTATTCACCGGCAGACGGCTGCGGTTACGGGTGCAGACGGTAAACTGAGCCTGCATATTCTTATAGATGACTGTATTCTGTTTTGGTATCTCAGCTGTCAGGTCACGCTTCAATATCCTCGTGAGGATAAAGGACAGGACAATGAATATTATCCCGCAGATGACGGCTGCCATGACATAAGGCTGCCGGTTCATTCCCGCAAAATACCATGCAAGAACAAGCAGCAGCACTGCAACTATCTTTTTCATTTCTTTGCACCCATATACGGCATCGGGACGGACTGAGCTATACTGTTGATTATATCAAGCTTTCTCACATTGCCCATTTTTGCATTTGCGCTGAGAAGTATCCTGTGGGAAAGCACATAGGGCAGCTGGGTCACAACGTCAGAGGGCACGACAAACTGTCTGCCTGCAAGCCATGCATAAGCCTTTGAGCATTTGACAAGAGCGATGGTTGCTCTGGGGCTTGCGCCGCGCTCGATCTGGGGGTGCTCTCTTGTGGCTTCAACAAGGCTGAGGATATAAGCGTACACCTCATCCTTGATAAACACATTATGTATATCCTTCTGCATCAGAGAAAGCGTGGCTGCATTCAGCACCGGGGTAACGGCATCCGCTCTTGAGCCTGTGCCTACCGTTTTTGCGATCTCAAGCTCGCTTTCATGGTCGGGATAGCCCAGTGAAAGGGTTATCATAAAACGGTCGATCTGCGCTTCCGGAAGAGTCTGGGTACCGGTGGTGCCGGCAGGGTTCTGTGTAGCGATAACAAGAAAGGGATCGGGGACATTTCTTGTCACGCCCTCAACGGATACCTTTCTTTCCTCCATTACTTCAAGCAGCGCCGACTGTGTTTTTGGCGAAGTACGGTTTATTTCATCGGCAAGAAGGAGGTTTGTAAAAACGCTGCCTTCCTGAAAGACGAATTTATCCTCATCACGTCTGTATATGGAAAAGCCCGTGAGATCAGAGGGCATTACATCCGGTGTGAACTGTACTCTTTTGCTTTCAAGACCCATTGCGCCTGCAAAGGCTGCGGCAAGGGTAGTTTTTCCCACTCCGGGAATATCCTCAAGCAGGACATGACCGTTTGCAAGGAAAGAGGTCATGATCTCACGGATCTCCTGAGTCTTTCCCAGAACAGCCTTATTGACCTCATTAAGCACTGCCTGAGCATGGGGAATATATTCAAACATAGCTGATCCTCCCGAAAATAAACATTATAATCGTTAAAAGCATATGCGGCATACTTCTGACCGCATATCGCACATCGTGTATCGCGTAATGTGTATATAATAATTATAATAAAAATCCGGGTGGATGTAAATAGTATTTTATGTATTCTTTGTAAATAATCAACAAATCCGGAGTGTAAAAGATAGCAGTTATGACTTTTGCGGACTGGTTGGTTTTTTGGTTCGGAATATGAATATTATCCTCCGTTACAGCATAGGCTTGAACATGACCTGAAAGTGTGGGGCTTACGTCTTTGGTGTGGGTGAATTAAGGGGATTGACATTTCTGCTTTTTTGCTCTGATTCATGCTTTGTTAGTAGTTCTGCTTTGGTCAGTCAAAAGGTGGAAACCACAAGGGGTTCCCCCTTTTGGAATCCCCTTTCCTTAACCCCCTTGTTGGCGCGGGCTTTATTGGCTAAGAGTAAGTATTGTTACGTTATTCATAATGGAAAAAATAGTTTTATGGTTTCGCTGTTGATTTTCACGGATTCAGGTATGACAAAACATTAATCATCAGGGGGTGATCCGGCTGAAATTTCGTGTCAAAGCTCTGATCCTGGCTTTTCTTTCAGCATTGACTGCGCTTTGCCTTGCGGGATGCGCTGAGCAGGGAAAAACGGACAGCGTGAATTGCGCCGGAGAAAAGATCGTTCTTCCGGTGCTGATGTATCACGGGCTGACTGCTGACAGCGGCAGGCAGAACAGGTATATGATCCCGCCGTCGCTTTTTGAAAGCGATCTTCAATATCTTAGCAAAGCCGGGTATACCTCCGTATCGGTCAGCGAGCTTGTGAGCCATTTTGAAAACGGCACAGCCCTGCCTGATAAACCGGTGCTGATAACCTTTGATGACGGATATCTGAATAATTATACCTATGGCTATCCGCTTCTGAAAAAATACGGGATGAAGGCGCTTATTTCTCCCATTGCAAAGACGGCTGACGATGCCGAAAATGAAAAATACCGCAGTCCGGAATGGTCGCAGTGCAGATGGAGCGAGCTTGAAGAAATGGTAAAATCCGGTCTTGTGGAGCTGGGAAATCATACCTACGATCTGCACCATCTTACAACAGGTAAAAGAGGCGTTACAAAATGGAGAGACGAAACGGAGGAAGCCTATCAGAAGCGGATATCAGCTGATATCACCGCCGCACAGGACAGGATCGGGGAAAAGACGGGAAAAAAGCCCGCTGCCTTTGTCTATCCCTACGGAGCAAAAAGCAGCGGTACGGAAAGCGTGATAAGAGAGCTGGGCTTCCGGGTGATATTCGACTGCGAAAGCAGGCTCAATGCAATCGGATCGGCGGAGGATCTTTATCATCTCCACAGGTTTATC
>ONNU01000031.1 GCA_900319255.1 uncultured Eubacteriales bacterium | reverse complement strand
TTTGTAAAGCTCCTGACAATACCAACTCTTAGTCATTAAAGTCCGGCTTGCCACGGGGGTTAAGGAAAGGGGATTGCAAAAGGGGGACACCCCTTGTGGTTTCCACCTTTTGTCTCACCAAAGCAGAAATACTGATGAAGTATGATTCAAAGCAATAAAGCAGAACAACAGATTCCCATTATCTGCAAACAACGAAGATGCCAGCTTTACGGATTCAGGTTATGATTAATTACTCTGTAATAGCACAACTGTTTGTGAAGAAAATTGGATTTTATGTCAAAAACTGTAAAATATCTTTCAAATGGTCTTGACATATTTTTTATTTGTTATATTATATAATGTGATGACTTGTTTTCCGGCGCAGCTTTATGAGAGATTACTTCTTTTTCTTCCCTCTCAAGCAGCCCTGAGTTTTCCCTTCGCCGCCGGAAGGATCCCGGAAATGGGTATGCGCGCTTGCAGAAGTACAGGATAAGATGTATTGCTGCCACGCACCTGTCAGCCATGCTGCTGAACAAATCCCGTTTCCCTTAAAATACGGCTGAAATGCCGGAGTGAGGTAATTATGAAGATAGTAATTGTAGGCTGCGGAAAGATCGGCTCGAAGATCGTTGCCAGCCTTGTGGAAGAGGGACATGATGTTGTTGCTGTCGATAATACACCGGCTGTGCTTGACAGCATTACCAACATCTATGATGTTATGACCGTCTGCGGAAGCGGAACCGACTGTGATACTCTCCAGGAAGCCGGCGTTGCCACTGCTCAGCTTCTTATCGCTGTCACAGCTTCGGATGAATTCAATATGCTTTGCTGCTATCTCAGCAGAAAAATGGGCGCAAGACACACTATTGCAAGAATACGAAACCCTGAATATAATCTCGACAGCCTTGTTTTTCTCAAACAGCAGCTCAATCTTTCGGTGATAATCAATCCTGAGATGTACGCCGCAAGAGAAATGTACAATATCCTGAAAATGCCCTCAGCGGTGAAGATCGAGTCCTTCTCGGGAAGAAACTTCGAGATCATCGAGGTATTTATCGGCGAAGGCTCTGCGCTTGACGGGCTGAAGCTTATGGATATCAGAAGCAGATTCAAGGAAAAATTCCTCGTTTCCGTTGTCAAAAGAGATGACGGGGTATATATCCCTGACGGTAACTTTGTACTGCGTCAGGGGGATAAAATAGGTCTGACCGGGGAATCCGGCGAGATACTCAAGGTAATGAGAGCTATCGGTCTTGAAAGAAAGCAGGCAAGGAATATTATGATACTCGGCGGCAGCCGTATCGCTTATTATCTTGCCGTGCAGCTCATTTCCTCCGGTCACAGAGTAAAGATAATTGAAAACGATCCTGCCAGATGCGACGAGCTTTCCGAGCTTCTTCCCAAAGCCGTTATCATCAACGGCGACGGCGCTCAGCAGGAGATACTTGAAGAAGAGGGTCTTGCCACGACCGACGCTTTTGTAGCCCTCACCGGAATGGATGAGGAAAATATTCTTATCTCCGTTTTCGTCTCAGGAATGCACGTTCCGAAGGTCATTGCAAAGGTAAACCGCAGCGAGCTTGCATCAATGGCAAACAATCTCGGCATAGATACTGTTATCTCGCCGAAGACCATTGTTGCCGACCGTGTTGTACAGTATGCAAGAGCGCTTGAAAATTCTCTCGGAAGCAATATCGAAACGCTTTACAAGATCATGGACGACAAGGCTGAGGTGCTTGAATTCAACGTAAGGTCTGATTTCAAGGGTGTTAATATTCCCCTGAAGGATCTGCGTCTGAAGGAAAACACTCTTCTCGTGGGCATCATACGCAACAGAAAATCCATTCTTCCGACCGGTAACGATTTCATTGCAGAGGGTGACAGAGTAGTTGTTGTAACGAAATGCCGTCTGAATGATCTTTCGGATATACTGAGGTGAGGAAAAAGCTATGATGAACAGAAGAATGATCCTCAAACGTGTCGGTCAGATGCTGGTACTTGAATCCATCCTGCTGATGCTTCCCCTTATTGTCAGTATTATTTACCGTGAGTGGTCATGCGTCACCTCCTTTTCTGCCACCATCGGTGTAACGGCTGCACTCGGTCTGCTGATAGTGCTTTTTATCAAGCCGGCCAATGAAGTCATATATGCCCGGGAAGGCTTTGCGATAGTCGCATCCTCATGGGTCTTTCTGTCCTTATTCGGTGCTCTGCCGTTTTTCATCAGCGGCGAGATACCCAACTATATTGACGCCGTTTTCGAGACCGTCAGCGGCTTCACCACCACAGGCGCAACCCTTGTTGCCGATGTAGAGGCAATGAGTCACGGTATGCTTTTCTGGCGAAGCTTCACCCACTGGATCGGCGGCATGGGCGTACTGGTGCTTATCATGGCGATAGTCCCCACAGATTCCGGACGCTCAATGCACATCATGCGCGCAGAAATGGCAGGTCCCGTCATCGGCAAGCTTGTCCCGAAGATCAAGGATACTGCAAAGATCCTTTACATACTTTATCTTGCGCTGACAGTTCTGGAATTCATTTTCCTTCTTGCAGGCGGTATGCCGCTTTACGACAGCGCCGTACATTCTCTGGGAACAGCCGGCACCGGCGGCTTCGGAATAAAAGCAGATTCCTTCGGCTCCTACAGTCCCTATCTGCAGTGGGTCGTTATCGTATTCATGTATTTATTCAGTCTGAACTTCAATCTTTACTATATGCTGATACTCAAGAAGTTCATTCCCGTGATAAAAAACACAGAGCTGATCGTATACACGGCGGTCGTTTTCATTTCCACCGTCATCATCACCTGCAGCATATATCCAATCTACAACGATGCTCACGACAGCATTCGTCATTCATTATTTCAGGTATTATCCATCAGCTCTACCTCCGGTTTTTCCAGCGCCGATTTCAACACCTGGCCTTCAATTGCAAAGGCGGTACTTTTCATACTGATGTTTATCGGCGGCTGCGCAGGCTCCACTGCCGGCGGTCTGAAGATGATCCGTGTTATGCTCCTTTCCAAAACGGTAAGACGGGATATCGGGCATATGCTCCATCCCCGATCCGTTTCTGCTGTCAAGCTTGACGGAAAGACCGTTGACCAGAACACTATCCAGAGCGTAAGCGCATATTTTGCTCTTTACGTTTTCCTTATCATGACCACCTTCTTTTTCATATCCTTTGAGCCGTTTGATCTTGAAACGAATTTCTCGGCAGCGGTATCATGTGTGAATAATGTAGGTCCCGGCTTTTCTATTGTAGGTCCCATGGGAAGCTATGCCGGCTATTCCGATATCTCGACCATTGTTCTGACATTTGCAATGCTTTTCGGCAGACTGGAGATCTATCCCCTGCTCTTAGCTTTAAGCCCCAGATCATGGTTCACAAGATCAAACAAAAGAAAATTCGGAAAGGCAAACTGAAAACAATTGGCAATGTGCAATTACCGGGATGCCAAGATAAAAAAATCACTGCCGCACTGCGTTTTATGCGCCGTGCGGCAGATTTTTATTGTCATTCTCTTACAAACAATAGCCTGAATCCGTGAAACTGACGTCTCCGCTTGGGGGTGGAAAAAGGAATTCCGTTGTTCCGCTTTATTACCTTGAGCCATACTTCTTTAGTATTTCTGCTTTGGAAAATCAAAAGGGGGGTTTGGCTGTTCCGCTTTCATTCGTTGAGCCATACTTCATTAGTTTTTCTACTTTGGTGAGTCAAAAGGTGGAAACCACAAGGGGTGTCCCCCTTGAGTTTTCCCCCTTTTGCAATCCCCTTTCCTTAACCC
>ONNU01000019.1 GCA_900319255.1 uncultured Eubacteriales bacterium | reverse complement strand
GTATTTCTTGTTGTTCTGTCAACGCCGCCGATCTGGGCTGTATCCATTTCAAGAACACTGTCCTCTTCAAGCTCGCATTCAGTTACCGGGTCGATGGAACGCAGACCTGTGCCGTGACCCGTGCCGATATGCTTTTCCACATATTTTACCCTTGAACCCTTTGCAAGGAAAAAGCGGTGAATACCGTTGTGACGAGCCGGCTCACCGGTTTCGGTATGGATACCGCAGCCAGCAACGATGGTAACATCAGCATATTCGCCTACAAAGAAATCATTGTATACAAGATCATCCACATCACCGTGGGTGACACATGCGGGAATGGAAACTGTCTCGCCGATGGTGTGGGGGAGAATATGGATCTCAAGCCCCGGCTGATCCTTTTTTGATTCGATCTTGATATTTTTGCTTGACTGTCTGCCGACGCAGCCGCCGTCCTCACGGATATTATAAGCGCCCTTGAATTCCCCGTCCCATTCGGAGATCTGGCGCAGCAGATCCTCAGTTATTTTTTTCATTTGAGAAGTCCCTCCTGCTTGGAACAGACACCCGTAATGCCGTTGCTGTTCATAAGAATTTTCATCATTTCATCGGGAGCGCCCGCAGCCTTGATCTTACCGTCAGCGACAACGGCGATCTCATCAGCGATCTCAAGTATCCTTTCCTGATGGGAAATAATGATAAGCGTACCCTTGAGATTTTTTCTCATATCCTGGAAAACATTGATAAGGTTGGAGAAGCTCCACAGATCAATACCAGCCTCCGGTTCATCAAAAACGCTGACATTTGTATGTCTTGCGAGGACGGAAGCGATCTCGATTCTTTTTATTTCGCCGCCGGAGAGGGTAGAATCCACCTCTCTGTTTATATATTCCCTTGCGCACAGCCCCACCTTGCTGAGGATCTCGCAAAGCTCATGCTCATTCATAGTATTACCGGAGGCAAGCTCCACAAGCTTTCTCACGGTAATGCCCTTGAAGCGCACCGGCTGCTGGAAGGCAAAGCTTATGCCCTTTTCAGCCCTCTGAGTAATATCAAGATCGGTTATATCCTCGCCGTCAAGCAGTATCCTGCCCGATTTCTGAGTATAAATACCTGCGATTATTTTTGCAAGGGTAGTCTTACCGCCGCCGTTAGGACCGGTGATCACCACCAGTTTACCATCCGGTATTTCAAGATCAAGCCCACTTAGAACGCTGTTTCCTCCGGGAGTATCCCAGGAGATATTTTCAAGCCTTAACACCTTTATCATCCTTTTCTGTTTTTATCAGCCGCACACCATGCAGCCGCACACAATACTTATTATACCACGTAAGGGGGATAAAAACAATCATATTATAAGCTTTTTTACGCTGCTTTTTTCTCAGAACATGATGGACTTGAAGCATAAAGCGTAAAAGAACCGCCCCCGAAGTAAAAACTCCGGAGGCGGCGGGGAATACAGCTTATGAGTACAGCTATATTCAAAGAATTATGCTGTGATCAGGCATTATATACGGCAGCGAAGCGCCGCACACCCGATCATTTAACGTGTACTAAATCAATTGTCATTATTCTAAGGGTGCATGACCGCATTCTGTCATAACAGTATTGTATACCGCACGCATTGTGAGATCTACTCTGTCGTTATTCTCAATATCTGAAAAGCGCTTTTGCATTGATAATTGAAAATATGCATTTTCAAACCAATCAAGAAGTCTTACTCTGTCAATATCGGATAATTCATAATCCGGGTCATTATAAGCGTTAAGTGTCATATTGATAAGACTACAGAACTGATCATCAGATGCTCCTGCCGCAAGCCTGTCGTCATTTGTCGC
This sequence comes from uncultured Eubacteriales bacterium, assembly GCA_900319255.1. Lineage (GTDB taxonomy): Bacteria > Bacillota > Clostridia > Oscillospirales > Acutalibacteraceae > UBA1213. Next base: position 328 of record ONNU01000019.1, on the reverse strand, counting down.
TGTTACAAGTGCTGGATCACCGTAACCGTCATTTGCAATTTTCAAGCAAATATTGTCCAACATTTCACTATAATGCTCAGATGCAAGACCAGAGACTCTCATATCGATATATCCATTTTCATAATCACTTTCGTTGAAATTTTTAGTGGAACGGAATTCGCCTCGGTTATAAGCATCAAGATCAAATTCTTCTTTTTCAAGAACTATCTGCTTTACTGCGGCATTATCTGCATTGATCATCTGATCCTTGACCTCATTGTATCTTCCTTTGATATGCTCAGAGGCTTGAAATACAGGATCTATTGTAACAGGTTCAACAACGGAGGAT
>ONNU01000124.1 GCA_900319255.1 uncultured Eubacteriales bacterium | reverse complement strand
GATTCACCGGCTTTATTCTTTATTCTTTTCTTCCGCCTCCCTCTATGAGGGAGGTGGCACGGCGGTACGCCGTGACGGAGGGAGTATTTCAACGGTAAATTCGGAGCTTTTGTCTAAAAGGGGGAATGGGTAGTGCATAGTGATTTCGCAAGGGGAAAGCCCTTTCGGTCTTGTCCGGCAACGAGGCTTCGCCGGCTGACTGTTGTGAGGGGATGGGGTGTCTGGTTTGTGGGGTATGCTTCAAAAGGAATGGGTAGTGCATAGTGATTTCGCAAGGGAAAGCCCTTTCGGTCTTGTCCGGCAACGAGGCTTCGCCCGTTGCCTGGTTTTTCTTTGACCGCCTGGCGGCGGTTTTGGGGTGTTTCGCACGCTACGGCGTGCGACCAAGGGCTCTGCCCTTGGAACCCGCAGCCTTTGAAAAGGCTGGCGAAACTTTTATAATTTCGCCAGCCCATGCCTTTTATTTTTTATTTTCTTCATTTTCATCTTCCCCGTCAACGACCAGCGTTGCTGAGCCGTATGCCTTCAGAGGATTGCCGTTTTCATCCCGTTCAAGCGTATATCTCACATGGAACGGTATGCGTCCGACAGTCAGCGGGATTATTCCTTCGATAGTGTCCATCTCGCCTTTTTCCAGCCTGTTCATCCAGTCACGGTACATATCAGCATAATCCGGCGGAAAAACGCCGTTTTCAATAAGCGGCTCCGGATAATTATGCACAACGGGAGGAACATTCAGATCACGCACACATCTGAAGCAGGGATGCATCACTCTTGTGACAACGTCAACCTCCCATGCGTAAACATTAGCGTGTTCACTTGCGAATCTGAAACGGCGCTCGCTTTCGTACAGCTCGGTAAAGCGTGTCTTTTCAGCGGTGACATTATGTATCATGGAATAAAACAGATACTGATTATCCGTTTTGCCTATCACACGGACATAGCTGCAGATACAGATCCTGTCCTCACCGCAGGTCTTTGAACAAACCGTCCTCCATGTCTCACAGCTTTCCTCATCATTTGAATTAATCGCGCGTTCAAGAGTATCTCTGTATATTCTTTTGTTATGCTCATCCATGCCGATAAACGGATCGGTGTCGATTATCTCCTGCTCGATCATATTCATGCCTATCTCACGGACATATTTTTTATTGACCCTGAGTATCTCCGCGTTGCCGTCATGATAGGTAAAGATAACAGCTCCGCCTACGAAATTGTTGAAGATCAGCGTCTCCATAGACGAGGGATCCCAGAATTTGCCCGCATCCATTGCGGAAATAAGATCAAGCGCCGGGATCATCGGCTCATGCTCAAGCTTCTGTATCTTCTGCAGGAAAATATCTTCTGTTACGGGCTTTGAATAAAGGTAGCCCTGGATATATTTGCAGCCGATGCTTTTCATATAGTCAGCCTGCTCTACCGTTTCAACGCCCTCTGCAATAACAGGTGTGCCCAGCCATTTTGCCATCTGCACCACCGCATTGATGATAGTACCGCCTCTGCCTCCGATATCGCCGCTGAGGAACCGCATATCCAGCTTTATCACATCAACAGCCAGATCCTTGAGGATATTCAGGGAGGAATAACCGCTTCCGAAGTCATCCATCTCAACAATATAACCATATTCATGCAGCTGCTTGAGAACACTGGAAACAAGCTCCATTCCGCCGATGGCAGAAGTCTCCGTCACCTCCACATGAAGATACTTTACGGGGATATCATATTTTTTCCGCAGCTTTTCTATTTCCTCAACATAGTTTTTTCTGTATATATCATATCTTGACATGTTGACAGAAACCGGCACAGGCGTTATCCTGACATTAAGACAACGGCGCAGGAAACTACAGACCGCTTCAAAAACAGCAAGGTCTGCCCGGTATATAAGATCATTTTTTTCAAGCACAGGAATAAAATCCGAAGGGTACTGCATTCCGAATTCAGGATGTGTCCAGCGCATCAAAGCCTCAGCGCCGATCATTCTGCCCGTAGAATGGTTGATCTTCGGCTGATATGTCACAAAGATATGCCCGAATTTTATCGCATCATCAAAGCTGTCCAGCAGCTCCTGTTCGGTCATTGCTTTGTTCATCTTTTTCCACTCTCCTTTTTATGCCGTCTCTGACTGCCGAAATAATCAGCAGCTCCGGATCCTGAACATATTTCAACGTCATGATGCCTGAATGTTTGGTGATTATTGCGCGCAATAATTTGTATTTTCACAGTTCAGAGATCAGACATCCGGCAACATTTTCATCAACAGTAATAAATAATACAATTTATTGTTTGATAATTATATTACATTTTGTGCCATTCGTCAATGGTTTATTGAAAAAAATCAGTTATAAAGGGCATTTTTGCGCATATTTCACCTCTCGCAAACAAAGCCCCTCCGTTCACGGTCACGAATGTGAAATATCATCAGACATTCTGATAAAACACCGCACAGACTTTCCCGCAGAGAATTCCAGAACAGAAACACTAACAGAAGCATGGCTCAGGGCATGAAAGCGTAACAACGGATTCCATTTATCCGCTCGCAACGGAGCTGTCGGATTCACGGATTCAGGTAATCACAATAAGACTTGAGCTATTGCCGTTGGTGTAAAATAATTCCGGAAGTTTTCGTTGGAGCCGGCTGAGGATTATTTCATTCCCCCTTACAATCCGACTATAACACGCGAGAACGAAAGTAAAGCATTGTCAGACCTGTCCCGCGATCTTGACACCGGCGGCACGCCGGCGGGCGGTTATTGACAAAATGCGGGGAAATGTTGTATTATAATATTGTATTTTTAAATTCCCGGAGGGATCGTTTTATGATCAAAAAACCTTTTATCACTAAATCGCAGGCAGAAAAAATAATTGAAAAATTCCCGACTCCTTTTCATATATATGATGAAAAAGCTATCAGAGAAAATGCAAGAAAACTCAATCAGGCTTTTTCATGGAATAAGGGTTTCAGGGAGTATTTCGCTGTAAAAGCTACCCCTAACCCTTCCATATTGAAAATACTCAAGGAAGAAGGCTGCGGTACTGACTGCTCTTCCTACAGCGAGCTGCTTATGAGCCAGAAATGCGGTTTCAAAAGCCCTGAAATAATGTTCTCCTCCAATGATACACCCCTGGAGGAATTCCGCTTTGCAAATGAGATCGGCGCTATCATCAACCTCGATGATATTACTCATATCGAGGCTCTTGAAGAGGCGTGCGGTATTCCTGAGACAGTATGCTGCCGCTATAATCCGGGCGGAACCTTCTCCATCTCAACTACAATAATGGATAACCCCGGCGACGCTAAATACGGCATGACCAAGCCCCAGATCATCGAGGCTTATAAGACCCTCAGAGATAAGGGCGCAAAAAAATTCGGTATCCACGCTTTTCTTGCAAGCAATACCGTTTCCAATGAATATTATCCCACCCTCGCAGGCATCCTGTTCAGACTTGCCGTTGAGATAAAGAACGAAACAGGCATCAGCCTCAGCTTTATCAATCTTTCCGGCGGTGTCGGCGTGCCCTATACTCCCGACAAGGAGCCTAACGATATACTTGCTATCGGCGAGGGCGTACATAAGGCATTCGATGAGATCCTTGTTCCCGCAGGGCTGGGGGATATCAGCATCTTCACCGAGCTTGGCAGATTCATGCTCGCTCCCTACGGTCATCTGGTTACAAAGGCTATCCACGAAAAGCATATACACAAGGAATATATCGGCGTTGATGCGTGCGCAGTAAACCTTATGCGTCCCGCAATGTACGGCGCTTATCATCATATCACCGTTCTCGGAAAAGAGGATGCCCCCTGCGATCATGTATATGACGTAACAGGCTCGCTTTGCGAAAATAATGATAAATTCGCTATCGACAGAGCGCTTCCCGAGATCACAAAGGGTGATATTCTCGTTATCCACGATACCGGCGCGCACGGCTTTGCAATGGGCTACAACTATAACGGCAAGCTCAAAAGCGCAGAGCTTCTGCTCAGAGAGGACGGTTCTGTCCTTGAGATACGCAGAGCTGAAACTGTCGAGGACTATTTTGCAACCCTCGAAGGCTTCTGGGATGTACTCGACTGATCTGTCAGGGCAGGGGATCGTCATTCCGGGCTGACAAAAAATAAATAACGCTCAAGCGGCAGGACACTTCATAATGTCCTGCCGCTGTTTTGATTATGGATTTTTATTGAGTTTCTCAGGCTACGTTCGCGCAAATACAAGATCAAAGCTGTCAGTAAATCCGCTGTATGTCGCAGTCAGAGTGTAGACTTTATCGGTATAGTTCGAAACCTCGCTGACTGTAAGGGTTTTTGAATCACCTGAAAGAACCGGTGTAGTAAATCCGGAATTATCTCCTGATGTATCAAAAGAAAAAGTTATCTCGCTCTTTTCTGTTGAATTCATGAGCGCCTCTGTACCGTCAACATAAACCTTGTAAACGGTCAGCGCAGAGCCGGTCAGATCAAGATTGCCTGTAGAGACCGGCACACTGTAATCCATCACTCTTATGCCCTTGACAGTCCTGTTGGCTTTTGTAGAGCTGTCAAGCTGATAGAAGCTGTTGATCCTTGTATCCACCTGAGTGAACTTATCGTAGTAGGCTACTTTGTCGTAGTAGTGGACAGTAGCAGTATCATCCGCAGGAACATTAATAGTCAGCTGTTCTGTTGTTCCATCTCGGTTTGTTTGATAATCACCAGTGGTACTCAGTTTCCATGTTTTCTCCACAAACTCATACCTCGACACCGGCACTCTTGTTATCTCATATGTTCCGGGTTCTACTCTAATCCTGCCCTGATTGTCAATATGATACATACCATGATATTCTGATTCAACAGTGCTTTCCTCATACCAGCTGCTATAGTCATAAGAGAGGGTAGTATGAGTTGTCAAGCCATCTGTTTTCTTATCATTATCATTGACCGTCAGAGCAACACGGATCGTTTTACCGCCTGGATCTGTATTTCTTATATTGAATATAAATGTAGGATTGCCCCAGGCTTCTTTCTTGTCATTGATATGCTCGTACAGCTTGATATAAGCGGGGGTCATTTCATCGGAACAGGTGATCTCCTTTGTTGTGGTGTTATCGCCAACGGAGAAGTAGACCTTTCTGTTTTGCACCACACCTCCCGAAACCTCATTGGAATCCATTTTGGAATAGTTCGCGGGCGCATCCTGCTCTTCGAGGTAGTAATCGCCAACGGGCAGATTTTTCAGGTGCAGCACACCGTCTGTGCCGGTGGTAAGCCAGAAGTCGGTTTCATTATACGTTCCGGAACCGGCATTATATGTATATATGTTTGTGTTAGTATTCGAGGAATCATATGAAAATCTCAGAGTATCGTCATTACTGTTTCCATCTATCTTTATAAGCTGGAACTGCGCGCCGGAAAGAGCTTCTCCGATCTTTGCCGAATTTGTTTTTTCCTTAGCAGTCTTTGTAAGGATGATCTCGTTGGTAGAGCCGACTGGTTTCCTGTGATCCTCAATCCGAGTCGTAACGGTATCACCTCTCTGGCTTTCCGTAACGATAATAACCTTATCGTGAGCGAGCTCGTAATTTGGAGGTGCGCTTGTCTCTTTCCAGACATAAGTACCAAGCTTTTTGACCTTGATGTATATTGAACTGCCTGATAATTCAGCGGAAGTATTTGCAATATATTCTCCGTCAATATTGCTGCTGCTGTTTTTGATATATGTAACACTTCCTATACGTCCAATATTGTTCGTCTGAACTGTTGCAAGCTTTACCCAAT
>ONNU01000005.1 GCA_900319255.1 uncultured Eubacteriales bacterium | reverse complement strand
GATTGCAAAAGGGGGAAAACTCAAGGGGGACACCCCTTGTGGTTTCCACCTTTTGTCCCACCAAAGCAGAAATGCCAATGAAGCATGGCTCAGGGCATTAAAGTGAAACTGCGTACTTTCTTTTTCCGCCCGGAGCAAAGATGTCACTTTCATAGTTTCAGGTTGCTTTCAAATTCCACATAAATTCCAAATATATTCCTTATTGCTTCCAAAATGAACGGTTATAATAGGGTCACAGTAAAGAATAAAAGAATACAGCCGCAAGCAAGGCTCATAATAAAGCCCGCTGGCGGCAAGACACAGGGAGGTCATCAGTATGTTAAGAAAAACAATGATAATAGCTATAACAGCAGTTCTCGTATGTTCCCTCAGCGCCTGCGGGGGCAATCAGAATACAGCAGTCCAGAATGCGGTCGCTGATAACGGAGCATATTCCGCAAAGGCAGATACAGACACTGACGAAAAAGCAATTACCGCTCCGGAGGAAAACAGCGGGGAAAACTCTGAAAGCAAAAATGAAAGCAGCAGCGAAAGCTCCGCAGAAGCTCCCGGTCAGGATAATACAGAAGGCGGAAATGGCTTTGCAGGTGGTAAAAATAATTCAGGCAATAACATTCCTCAGGGCGGCGAAGGCTTCCCGGGCGGCGGAGGTCAGAACGGCTCACAAAACGCAGCAGCGGGACAAAACACCGGCTCAGCCGAAAGCATCGAGGCAGCCGATACATCGGAGCTTTTCTCGGAGCGTGACCTGACCCAGACAGCCGACACCTCCTCAGCTAAAACAATAGAGGCTGCAAGCAACAAAACCGTGACCATCACAGAAGAGGGCGTTTATATCATAACGGGCAGCGCAACTGATTTCACCGTAAAGGTAGATGCTTCAAAGGATGCAAAGGTTCAGCTGGTACTGGACGGGCTTACGGTAAGCAACAGCAATTTCCCGGTAATATATGTAGTATCCGCAGATAAATGCTTTGTCACTACTGCCGGCAGCGAAAGCACTCTTGAAGTGACCGGCAGCTTCAATACAGACGGCGATACAAAGACCGACGCTGTTATCTTCTCCAAGGACGATCTTGTACTCAATGGCACAGGAACTCTCAATATCAAATGTGCTGAGGCAAACGGCATATCCGGCAAGGATGATATAAAGATCACCGGCGGCACCTATAATATCACCAGTGCAAAGGACAGCATCGAAGCAAATGATTCCATCCTCATATATGACGGAAGCTTCAATATAAATTCATCGAAGGACGGCTTGCACTGCGAAAACGATGACGATGACACCCAGGGCATGATCTATATCCGCAGCGGCAGCTTCAATATCACCGCAGCAAGCGACGCTGTTCAGGCAACCACCCTTGCACAGATAGACGGCGGAAGCTTTGAGCTTGAATCAGCTGAGGGCATTGAATCAACAAAGATCCTGATAAATGACGGAACTATCAATATCAGCGCATCCGATGACGGTATCAACGCTGCGCAGAAGAGCAGCAGCTACGGCACACCTGCCTTTGAGATCACCGGCGGCAGCCTGAATATCACAATGACCGGAAATGATGTTGACTGCATCGACGCAAACGGAAATATCATAATTTCAGGCGGCACCATCAATCTGAATTACACGGCTCAGGGACCCTCAGAGCCATTCGATTATGACGGCACAGCTCAGTATAACGGCGGTACAATAATCATCAACGGCTCACAGGTCGATTCCATTCCCCAGTCTTCAATGATGGGCGGCAGAGGCGGCATGGGCGGTATGTACGGTATGGGAGGCATGAACCGCCGTGGAAATATGAACGGTGCAAACGGATTCAGCGCCCCGGATAATAACAGCAGCGGTATGAACGATCTGAACGGTATTACCGACAGCGGAGAGGCGGTATAACAAAGCCCATCCCCTAAGTAACGATCAAGTATATTACCTGCCGGCAGGATGACCGGCTCCGGCGGGACTGACCCTGAAAGCCCCGGCAGACAGCCGGCGCAAGGTTCCCGGGACAGTTCCTTTGAAGCAGACCCGCCGGCATACCTCCGGCAGTAGTATAACCAATGGGACGCAGTGATATTGCTCCCGATAATAAGGCAGAAATGCCGTAAGAAAGGATATGATAACCATGAAGAGCAGGAAAACGATGGCTCTGACCTGCGCGCTTGCAGCTGTGATGATTGCAGGAAGCTCTGTCGCAGTATTTGCTGCCGGAAGCTCCACGCCGGCTGAAAACAGTCAGACCAGCCAGTCAAGCCAGAGCAGCGCAGCAGGCGAAAGCAGCAAAAACAACGATGCTGCATCCTCGCAAAAGGGTCAGAGCAGCGTTTCCAGAAAGGGATCAGCTGAAAGCGGCAGCGCAAAAAGCTCAGACGGCTCAAAAAGCGGATCCGCAGACAGCAGCAATAATGAAAAGGGCAGTTCCTCAGACAGACGCATGAAGCACAGACGGCACAGAAAATGCGCTGAGGGAGACGATCAGACTGCCGGCTCCTCAGCTGCCTCCGGTACAGACGGCAGCGCAGAAAGCTCAGACGGGGCAAAAAAGCACAGGCGTCACAAAAAGCCGTCAGACATGACACAAAGCAGCGAACAAAACGGAGCTGCAGAGAAAAAACAACACAGAGCAAGGAAATCAAACAGCGCTAATGTGCAAAAGAAAAATTCAGAAATAGTTGTCAGTTAATAGTTATTCGTTTTAGCAAAAGGACGCCACACACTACACAAACAAAAAAGCCGATGAAGCTGATTTCACCGGCTTTTTTTGCGTTCTTCAGGATATACTGCTCAATAATCCAGCCCCCTGAACTCCTGTAACTATTTTCTAACTAATCACTCCCCACCATAAACCACAAACTAAACTCCTGATTCAATTAAATTCCACTTTCCAAATTCCAAATTCCAAATTTTAACTAACCACTATAAACTAAAAACTATTCATCCTCTGTTATTGACTGTTTCCGGGTACATATCGTGATGAAAAAGTCTGTCCTCAGCAAGCTTTTCCCATTTTGTGCCGGGTCTGCCGTAATTGCAGTAGGGATCAATGGAAATGCCGCCTCTGGGCAGGAACTTACCCCATACCTCGATATATTTCGGCTCCATCAGTCTGATAAGATCCTTCATTATGATATTCATACAGTCCTCATGGAAATCCCCGTGATTGCGGAAGCTGAACAGATAAAGCTTCAGGGATTTGCTCTCCACCATCCTTTTGTCGGGTATGTATGAGATATAGACCGTCGCAAAATCCGGCTGCCCGGTTATGGGACAAAGACTGGTGAATTCCGGGCAATTGAATTTTACAAAATAGTCGTTCTCCGGGTGCTTGTTCGGAAAGGTCTCCAGAACCTCCGGGTCGTAATCAAAGGAATATTTTGTGTTATTGCTGCCAAGGAGAGTGATATCCCCTTTTTCATTTTCTTTTCTGCCTGACATGGCTGTGTCCTCCTTTTTTATTTTGGCTTGCGTCTGCATCATTTCAGCAGATGCTTATGCTCTGAGAGATATTGCTGTCCCTTTTCTGTTACGGCTGTTGCGCTGAATTCCAGAAGCTCGCTGCAGCCGAAACGGGACGAAGCTCTGACATATCCGTATCTTCTCAGCAGCTCCAGCGATTTTCCTATCTCTCTCACGGAAAGCTTTTTACATTCCTTTGCAGCTATCACATCATTGAAGCTGACAGAGCTTTTGCTTTTCAGCGCTTTGTTCAGAAACGCAAGAATGACAGATGCGCAGTTATCCAGTGGTTCCATTTTTACTACCCCCATTCAGTCCGGCTTTTTATTATTGTCGTTATAATCATAAAACATCCTGTCCAGCAGGGCATCAAGCTTTGTTCTGTCCCCCAGGGCTGCTCTGATGAACGCGCCGGTATTCTGCGCCATCAGACGGAAATAAAGCCAGTCCCCCATATCGTCATATTTTCTTGTGGAATTGATAAGGAAATTTCTTCTCAGGACGGTATATTCCTTTCCCTTTCTTTTTCCGTATCGTTTCAGCTTTCCGGCAGTGGCTGCATCCTCCATGGCTTTTTTCTCGGTAAAGCCGCCGACTGCAAGGAAGGTCTTTTTCTCTGCCCAGAAAATGCCGCAGTAAAGCCCCGTCATCCCGAAGCCGATCCTGCAAAGCGCATCATTGCACCTCAGCGGAAAAGAATATCTTTCAAATCTTACCGGAGCGCCGCCGCCGATATATTTTCCTGTGGAAAGAAGCAGAGCTATTTCCTTCAGCGTGCCTCTTGTCATACGGTTATCGCAGTCTATCGTGACAATGACCTCTCCCTTTGCGGCAAAGATGCCTGTATTCCTGACGGCTGCGATACAGCGTTCTTCATTGTACAGCACACGGGCGCCGCAGCTTTCAGCGATATCCGCCGTCCTGTCCGTGCAGCGGTTGCATACAACGATAATTTCCACTTCTCCGCCGTAATGCCTTGCAGCCGTTCTGACCGAACAAATACACCGGGCAACATACTTTTCTTCATTATGAGCAGGTATCACCACCGACATCGAATACATCCTCACAGCTCTACACCTCACCTTCAGCATTACCTACAGCTCTATTATTATTATATATCATGGCTCTGTATTTTACAACAGTCGCCGGTGTCGAGATTGCGGGGGCAGTTTCGGACAAAGCGTTACTTTCTTTTCCGCGTGTTATAGTTGAGTGATATCGGGGAATAACAATTTCCCGATCCGGCTCCTTAGTGCAGAAATAATAATGAAGCATGGCTCAGGGCATGAAAGCGGAACAGCGGATTCGGGAGTTATTCTTTATACCCTGGCTTCTATTGACCGCTGACTTCTTCCAGGGCAGCGGCTTTGCCGCTGCG
>ONNU01000315.1 GCA_900319255.1 uncultured Eubacteriales bacterium | reverse complement strand
TTATGGAGGACAAACGAAAGCACACATATTTTACGGGTTACATACCTGATCCGTTCAGCTATGCACCATGCTCGGAGCCGATTTTTATGCGGTGTGATGATGGTTTATGCCTTTCCTGTTATTATGGATCTGTTGTAATAAAAACAATTCAATATAGCGAATACAGGCAGACATTCATTTTCAGAATGCCTGCCTGTTATTTTTAAGATAATTGTATAAGCGCAACCGCCCGACCTCTAATTTACTTGATCTCTGTTAAAGTCCGTTCATCTCTTTTTCGGAACAATTCAATGTCATTATATCAAAAACAAAATGTATTCATATCTTTGGTAAAAAGAATTTTTCTATATACATAAAAATGCTATAATATTAAAAAATATTTTTCATAACAGCTATCCTTTTTGATTCTAAATTGTCTGTATTATAGATCGAAAAAACGGTCTAATCTGACAGATATGGAGGTAACAATGGAAGTAAAAGATACGGAAAGTCTTGTACAGAGAACAAAGGACGGAGATACAGAAGCCTTTGAAAAGTTGTATCAGGCAACAAGCCGACGGGTATATTTTATATGTCTGAGCTTTTTGAAAAACGAACAGGACGCTTCTGATGCTATGCAGGACACCTACCTGACAGCATTCAAAAATATCGGTCAGCTCAGGTTGCCGTCCGGCTTTGGCGCATGGATAGAGCAAATTGCGGTCAATCGCTGCAAAAATATTCTCAGGCAGAATCAGCCTGTCCCCGTGGATGACGACATTTTGAAGGAAACCTTGCTGACCGAGGATGAATTCACCATCCCCGAAAAGTACATAATCGACAAGGAAAAACGCAGCATACTTATGGATATTATGCGGACGAAGCTGACTGAGCTGCAGTATCAGACGATCATCCTCTATTATTTCAATAATCTATCCGCCTCTGAGATAGCCGAAATAATGGAATGCAGCGAGGGTGCAGTCAAAAACCGTCTGAGCAAGGCGAGAGCGGCTATCAAGAAAGCAATAGAAGAGTATCAGAAGGACAAGGACGACAAGCTGTTTGTATTTGCGGGAGTACCCTTCCTTGCAAAGGTATTTGACGAGGAAAGCAAGACTCTGACTGCCCCGGCACTCAATACAGCTATGCTGACAGGCTCGGCGGCAGCGGGGACAACGGTATCTGCTTCGGCAGGAACAGCAGTAAAAACAGGAGGAATTATTATGAGTAAAAAGATATTGATAGGTATATTGGCAGGAGTTGTAGCTGTAGGTGCAGGAGCGGCAGCAATAGGAATTGCTGTTTCAAATAACAATCCGGGCGGTAGTACGGCTTCGGTCAGCAATGCTTCTTCAGCGGGCAACCAAAGCGGCAGTAATAATGCAAATGAATCCGACAATAATACGGAAACATCAGGCGGAAATACGGAGCAAAATAATGCCGCCGAATCAGCCAAAGCGGAAGAGCTTGGTCTGCATAACCCGAGAGACCCCGAAACTGAAGAGGTCAGCTTCAGCTATGTTTATTTCGGCAGCTATCCTCAGACGGAGATAACCGCAGAGGAAACCAAGAGAACAGACGCAGATGTTGACCCGGAGCTTTTCGCTAAGCTTGAGGCAGCAACGGACTGGGACAGCAATAATGACACAGTGATTGATGGAATAAAATACAGACGAAGCAATAATGAGCGTATAGATAATATCCGAAATATCACATATTCTGAAAATAAAGAGGTTTCTTCATACCAGCCTGATTATACATGGTTTGATACAGATAATCCGAAAGTCTACCATTACTTCCGTTATGAACCGGTAAAATGGCGTGTTCTGGAAATAAGTGATGATGATCTGCTGCTTGCTGCTGAAAAGGAAATTGATGTGATAACATATGGTGATAACATAAGCCATATAGAAAATGGAGAAACGTTTCATAATCTTGCAAGTTCATGGAAAAATTCAAGGGCAAGAAGCTTCATCAACGGCTTGGGTCCCACAGAAAATATAGCAAAGTCCGATTTTGAAGGCAAGGGCGTTTTACAGACCTTATTTACAGAGGAGGAAAAATCATGCCTTACTCCCTTTACAGCGGCGGATGGCACCAGTGATCTTTTAGTGATCCCTTCACTCGATGATTATTCCGGTGATAACGGATATCAACACGGTTTTGCGAAGAAAAAAACAAAGCAGGACAGCAAAAGAAAAAGCTTTTCGACAGATTATGCCGCTTATGATTACAGGACTGTGCTTTTGAGAGATGATCCGCATCAGGCGAATGATACAAATAAGACGCCCGCTGCTTACGCTGTAAAGGCGGACGGTTCGATCGGCACATCATATCAGGAGGTCGTATGCGGAATAGTGCCAATGGTTCGCATTTCTGTAAACTGTCCTTATCTGCAAAAAGCCGAAGCTGAAGAATAATCAAATCCCTGACAAATATTCAAGCCCCTCATTGAGCAAAATGAGGGGCTTATTCTGCTTATATTAATTCATATCCGGATTCTCTTAGTTTCAGACAATACTCTGATATATATTCCTTATGCTAATATTCAATCTCTTGCAAATAGGTATCATTATTCATGCTTACATAAGTATCGGTCAATTCTGTATACGGAGCAAGTTTTTTGACATATCTCGCCAAAGCATTATATATTTTTGTGACGCATTCGGGTCTTTTGATCAGATTGCCATTTTCATCATAATAATCAGTAATGCAGTACAAACGGGCACGTCTTATGATTTTCTTTTCCTGAGAAATGAATGAATATCCTGCTTCTATAAGAGTAATCCCGCTTGAAGAATAACCATTATCAACATAGTTTCTGCCATTTGTCAGCACCGTGATGATAACCGACTATCGGCACAGTTCCTACCGAAAAACCAATAAACACAGCAATAAAAATGAAGTTTACATACATCAGAACGCCATAGATAGAAACGCCGTTTTCTCCGGCAAACTGTATCAGACGG
>ONNU01000020.1 GCA_900319255.1 uncultured Eubacteriales bacterium | reverse complement strand
TATGCCGGTGACCGGACTTGAACCGGTACGGTATCAACTACCGAGGGATTTTAAGTCCCTTGCGTCTGCCTATTTCGCCACACCGGCATATCGCAACATACAAATTATAACACATCCTTATCAATAATGCAAGAACTTTTTGTCGCCGGCGGCGTGCCGCCGCTGTCATAATCGCAGGGCAGGTCTGACAATGCGTTACTTTCGTTCCCGCGTGTTATACTTGGATGGGATTGGGAAACAAAAAATTCCCAAAGCCAGCTCATTATCAAAGTCCCAGAAATATTTTACACCAACTTGTCACCCGCCGGCGTGCCGCCGCTGTCATAATCGCGGGACAGGTCTGACAATGCTTTACTTTCGTTCCCGCGTGTTATAGCTGGATGGTAGTTGGGAAATAATTATTCCCTAACCGGCTCCTACGAAAACTCCCAGAATTATTTTACACTAACCGAAGACTGAAAAACGAATAATTAACTTCTTGATTCCTAACTCCACTTTCCAAATTCCACTTTCCAAATTCCAAATTAAATTATTAACCTAACCACCAGGCAATACAGCCTGTTGACAAAGCCATCAAAAAAGAAGTAACCGAAATGCTTTCTGAGCCCGGTTACTTCTTTTATTTTTCTTATTTTATATCAGAAATAATGCTGACATTTCTACGACAATCAGAATTTCAGATCATACCAGAGAATGAATGCGTAGATCGCATAGATGCGGTTCCACAGGAATTCTTCGCCGGACAGGTAGTGTGTCCACATATCCTTCAGCACGCTCTGGTCAAAGAAGCTGCGTGAGGTCTCGCCGAAAAGCTTCTCTGAGATCGTTGAATTATACTTTGCGTCTGCAAGCCATTTGCGTATCGGTACGGCAAAGCCTACCTTCTTACGGAATGCAGCTTCGTCTGAAAGCTTACTGCTTGCAGCTTTGCGGAATACATATTTATTCTGGTCGTTCATGAACTTGTAATCGCCGGGGATCCTGCGCGCGGCATTGAACAGTCTCAGGTCGCTGAACGGGGTATGCAGCTCGATACCGCAGGCTGTGCTTGTACGGTCGGTGTTCAGGTAGATATCACCCTCGAGCCACAGCGATATGTCGATGGTAAGCTTCTGTGAAAGCTCGTCCTGTCCCTGCACCTCATTCCAGAGCGGCATTACCGGATCCGCTGCCTTTACATTTCCGTCAAAATCAAGCATCAGGGACCTTACTACCTCTTCTGACATGATATGCGAGCAGGTGAGATATACCCAGCCCTCCGGAAGCGGATTCTTATGGGAATTATATCCCCCGAAAAATTCATCTATGCCTTCGCCGGAATATACTATATCCGCATATTCCTTTACAGCAGCGCAGCCGATGGAAAATGCAACAGCAGAAGCATCACCCAGAGGCTGACCCATTTTATCCATTACTTCGGGGATACGCTCAAAATATTCCCCGGGACCTATCATCTTTACACGCAGCTCCTTGCCGAGATATTCTGCGGTCTGTCTTGCAAGGGCTGATTCGTCAAAGCCGGATTCCTCGTAACCGATGGTATTAGCGACCTTTGCATCGCTTGCCGCAAAAAGATAGGATGAATCAACTCCGCCGGAAAGGAAGGACTCCTTATAGGGCAGCTTGTCATCTCCTCTTTCCTCATCAAGTATCTCCGCAACAACCTTTTCCAGCTCCTCTGCCCACTGGTCAACGGTTTTGCTGCGGTCTGCTTCAAAAACGGGCTTCCAGTAACGGGTAAGGCTTACATTTTTACCGTCCCATTTTGCATAATGACCGGGTCTGAGCTTATACACGCCCTCATAGAAGGTCTCTTCGCCGATGGGATAGCCATAGAAAAGATACTGCTGCAGCATACGCTTATTGAGCTTTTTCTCAAAGCCCTCTGTCTTTACTATCTCATTGATATCGCCGGAGCAGATAAACTTTCCGCCGATCACAGCATAGAACATCTGTTTCTGTCCCACCTGATCCCTTACGCAGAAGGTCTCGCCGCTTTCTTCGTCACGGACAGCAAATGCAAACATTCCATAAAGATGCTCCATCATTTCAAGCTTCCATTTTGCAAAAGCCTTTTTAATGATTTCTGCTTCTCTTTCCTCTCTGCCAAGCCCGGCGTCAATATCAAGCTCTGCGCAAAGGCTTCTGAAATTGCGGATATAACCGCTGTAATAGCATATCTGAACATTATTTGCCATATCTGACATTAAAGATCCCTCCTTGTTGAATCTTGTAAAATTATACCATTTCCCGTTGTTATAGTCAATCACCTCCGGGGAATGTTTGAGAATTTTTGCGAACATTTCAGGCTGCTCCCGGGGGCGGGTATGTCTTTGGATGAACGATCATGGTCTGTGCGTGGAATTGCGTTTTTTGGGGATGGTTTGTTTGGTCAGGGGGATTTTGAATTTTGGGAATGGGGTAGATTTACCATGTTTTTGATTCATGTCCAACGCGTGGATGATCGGTACGGCAATGCTCGTAATTATTTCACAGAGCCTTTTGCAGCTTGTTTTCTGTTTTATTTTTCTTTTTACGAAAAAATTACGTTCAATAATGGTTAACATTGGAACATTCAACATATAAACCGCTTAAAAATTTCAAATTTTAGTTGAAAATTCATTATAAATGTTGTATAATAAACAAGTATTGCTTTTACAGGCATATTACTCCGGCTCGTTTCCGGGGATCTCTGTCCATTACTTCTATATTTCCATCGGACAGGCACATACGGCGGTCTTCAGACATCCGCTTCGTATGTATATATTAAGGAGGGGTCTTTATGTCAAAGTCCAAGCTCACACCGAGCGAGGCAAGAGAGCTTATTATCGCTAAGCTTTCACACAATTTCGGTGTAACACCTGCTGATGCTACAGATGAGCATTATTATAAGGCAGTCGCTCTTATGCTGCGTGATATTATGCGCGCTGATCACAAGGAGTTTGTCACTGCATCTGAAAAGCAGAACAGCAAAACTATTTATTATCTCTGTATGGAATTCCTTATGGGTCGTTCTCTCAAGAACAATCTTTATAATCTCGGTCTTGAGGAAACTGTACAGCAGGCTCTCAAAAGCCTGAATATAAAGCTTGAAAACATCTATGAGCAGGAGCCTGACGCAGGTCTGGGCAACGGCGGTCTGGGCAGGCTTGCAGCTTGCTTCCTTGACGGTCTTGCAACTCAGAATTACAGCGCTATGGGCTATTCCCTCAGATATGAATATGGTATCTTCCGTCAGAAATTAGTTGACGGCTGGCAGACAGAGCTTCCTGATTTCTGGCTTCCCGGCGGCTCCATCTGGCTGCAGCCCCATCCCGAAAAGAGTATTCCCGTATTCTTTGACGGCAAGATCAAGGAAACATGGCATGAAACCCATCATTCCATCGAATATGAAAACGCTACAAAGATCATTGCTACTCCCTATGATATGCTTGTTCCCGGCGACGGCGGCAAGGGTGTAAGCAGGCTTCGTTTATGGGCTGCTACCTCTGACAACTTCGATATGAAGCTGTTCAACTCCGGCGACTATGTACGTTCAATGGAGCAGAAGGCTTTGGCAGAGAGCATCACAAGAGTTCTTTATCCCGAGGACAACCATTCAGAGGGTAAGAGCCTGCGTCTGAGCCAGCAGTATTTTCTTGTCAGCGCAACCATCCAGGATATCATCCAGCGTCATCTGAGACATCACAATTCTCTTGATAATCTCCCCGAGCTGGTTGCTATTCATCTCAATGATACACACCCGGTTCTTGCTATCCCTGAGCTTATGAGGATCATGCTTGACGAATGCGGCTACGGCTGGGATCAGTCATGGGATATCGTTACAAGAACTGTCGCATATACCAACCACACCGTAATGAGCGAGGCTCTCGAGTGCTGGCAGGTGGATATGTTCCAGAGAAAGCTCCCCCGCATCTATCAGATTGTTGAGGAGATCAACCGCCGTTTCTGTGAGGAAATGAGAAACAACGGTGTTGACAACTGGAAGATCGGCAGAATGGCTGTTATCAATGACGGCATTGTAAGAATGGCAAACCTTGCAGTTATTGCATCCCATTCTGTAAACGGCGTTTCAAAGCTCCATTCCGAGATCCTGAAGGACACTGTATTCCATGATTTCTACACAGTAACTCCCGAGAAATTCAAGAATGTTACCAACGGCATTGCACACCGCCGCTGGCTGAACCAGTCCAACCCGGGACTTGCAAAGCTTATCACGGAGCTTATCGGAGATAAGTTTGAAAAGAACGCAAATGCCCTCGAGGGACTTATGGCATACAAGAGCGATGCAGCTGTTCTTGCAAAGCTTGCATCCATCAAGAAGCAGAACAAGGAGCGCATGGCAAAATACATCCTTGCAAACAACGGCATCAAGGTAAATCCTGATTCCATCTTTGACGTACAGGTAAAGCGTCTGCACGAGTACAAGCGCCAGCTTCTCAACGCGCTTCACATCTACAGCACCTACCAGTGGCTCAGAGACAACCCCAATGCTGAATACACGCCCAAGACCTACATTTTCGGCGCAAAGGCAGCACCCGGTTATTATTTTGCAAAGCAGATCATCCAGTTCATTGTAGCTCTTGCTGACAAGATCAACAATGACCCGAGAGTAAACAAGAAGCTCAAGGTGATTTATCTTGAGGATTACAGAGTATCCGTAGCCGAGAAGCTCATTCCCTCAGCTGAGATAAGCGAGCAGATCTCCCTTGCCGGCACAGAGGCATCCGGTACTTCAAACATGAAGTTCATGATAAACGGCGCGATCACACTTGGCACGCTTGACGGAGCGAATGTTGAGATACATGATGTAGTAGGCGACACGAACTCACTGATCTTCGGCATGACCACACCTGAGGTCAACCAGCTCAAGAAGAACGGCTATGATCCTTCCGTTCCCTACAACAACAATCATATCATCAGGGCAGCAGTTGACGGTATCAGTTCCGAATTCGGTGATCGGTTCAGCGATATTGTCCATTCACTGCGCACCTCAGATCCCTACATGGTGCTTGCAGATTTTGCAGATTATGCTACCACCCAGCAGAAGGCATCAAGACTTTATGATGATAAGAAGATCTGGAACAAGATGTCGCTCATCAATATTGCAAAAGCCGGCAGATTCGCATCTGACCGCAGCATAAGGGATTACGCAGAGACGATCTGGAACGCAAAGCCGGTCAATCTCACAAACCCCAATATCTAAAAAACATAGTCCCGACACACGTCGGGACTGTCTGCTTATTGACGCGAGAACAGCGTATTTTCTTGCTCAGAAGCATTTTGGAAGGAAAAATATCGACTTTAATCACACCCTTTGGTGTGGGAAGTATCAGTAACATGAATCCGTGATACTCAATGGCGTAAATTATTTTATCTGCAGTGTTCATGCGCATTTTTATACAATATTCAGCTTGAGCTTTGATCCCTCATATGATACAATACCATATCCTGACAGCTGAAGTCTGTGTTGCTGAGGGGGATAAGGAAAGGGGATTACAAAAGGGGGGAAAACGGGGGTACGACACCCCTTGTGGTTTCCCCCTTATGATTCACCAAAGCAGAAATACCGATGATGTATGACTCAGCGCATGAAGGCGGAACAGCGGATTTCATTTATCCGCCCGCAACGGAGATGTCAATTTCACTGATTCTGGTTTAAATAAAAATATGAATGATCTATTACTATCCATAGTTATTCCGACATATAACTGTGAAAGCTACATTGATGAGTGCCTGCATTCCATACTGAGCCAGCTCCCTTCAAGCTGTGAGCTTGTTTTAGTTGACGACGGCTCAAAGGATGCCACATGTTCTGTTCTTGAGTCCTGCAGAAATACGCACAAAAACCTGACAATCATAAAAAACGAACACAAGGGTGCTTCCGCGGCAAGAAATGCCGGTCTTTCAGCAGCCAGGGGAGAATTTGTTTCTTTTATAGACTGTGATGACTGTATGAAGGAGGGTTTTCTTGAAAAAAGCCTCCCAATGATAGAAAGCGGCGCAGATCTTTATATTTTCGGGATCGAGCGCTCCCTTCTTTCAGGCAACAGAGAGCTCTGGACCGTAAACAATAGTGTTTATCCGGAAGTATCGGGCTTTGCAGATGAT
>ONNU01000327.1 GCA_900319255.1 uncultured Eubacteriales bacterium | reverse complement strand
CTCATTTTTTTGGAGGGATCCTGCAATGACATTACCCTTGCACCGACTTTCGGAACAAATCCTTCGGGAACTTTAAACACATTGCCATATATACCGTTGAATCTTTCCGCAATATTTCTGGTAAGTTCAAGGTGTTGCATCTGGTCTGCCCCTACAGGAACCATATCTGCCTGATACAGAAGAATGTCACCTGCCATCAGTGACGGATAGGTAAACAGTCCGGCATTGACATTATCAGCGTGTTTAGCAGATTTGTCCTTAAACTGAGTCATTCTGGAAAGCTCACCGAACTGGGTATAGCAATTGAGGATCCAAGCCATTTCAGCATGAGTATGAACATGGCTCTGGATAAAGAACAGGCTTTTTTCCAGATCAATACCGCAGGCAAGGAAAAGCGCGTAAGCCTCAAGGATATTTTTCCTGAAAGCCTTGGGATCCTGCCTTACTGTAATAGCGTGAAGATCAGCGACAGCGAAGATACATTCATAATCATCCTGCAGCTTGACCCAGTTTCTGAGAGCGCCGAGATAATTGCCGAGAGTAATAGTACCGCTGGGCTGTATAGCGCTGAATATTCTTTTTTTCTTTTCTGACTGTGTGTTTTTGATTTCTTCTGACATTTTATAAAACCTCCGTAGCTAATCTGCCAAGTATTTTTATTCCTTTTTCCAGCTGTTCATCAGTTGGTGTTGAGAAGTTGATCCTGAATGAGCTGCACTGCTCAGCTTCATCGGTAAGGAAAGCATTTCCCGGAACGACGCAGACCTTATTAAGAACAGCCTGCTTACAGAATTCATTCATAGAAATTTTTGCATTCTCCGGAAGTCTGCACCATATGAAAAGCCCTCCCTGTATCCTGCTGTAGCTTATACCGGCAGGAACGAGATATTTGTCAAGCAGGCTCATGCAGTAAAGCGCCTTTTTTCTGTATATCTCACGAAGAGATGAAAGATGGGCTTCAAAATCATATTTTGTCATAAATTCGCTTGCAACGATCTGCGCCCATGAATTGGTATGAACATCCTCACCCTGCTTGCATACGACCATTTTTGCAATAACAGGCTTTGGCGCGATAGCGTAGCCTATTCTCATACCCGGTGAAAGTATCTTTGAGAAGGAGCCTGCATATACAACGATACCGTCTGTATCGAAGGACTTGATGCAGGGAATATTTTCTCCCTCAATTCTCAGCTCACCATATGGGTTATCCTCAAGTATCATTACATTATATTTCTTTGCAAGCTCATATATAGCTTTTCTTTTTTCAAGACTTGTAGTAACGCCTGAGGGGTTCTGGAAATTAGCGATTATATAAATGAAGCGGACATTCTTTTCTGTCTGCAAAGCCTTTTCAAGAGCTTCGATATTCATACCGTCGTCCTCGAGGGGAATACCGCAGAGACGGCAGTTGAAGGAGCGGAAGCTGTTGAGGGAGCCGATAAAGCTGGGAGCTTCACAAATGATAGTATCGCCTTCATTACAGCAGGTCTTTGTAAAAAGATCCATTACCTGCTGAGCGCCGGAGGTGATGAGGATATCATCATTTTCACTGACGGCATTATATTTGCTCTGCATATACTCTTTAACAGCATTCCTGAGCGGAGGATATCCCTCTGTCACGCTGTATTGAAGCGCAGCGATAGGATTTTCTTCAAGTATTCTTGCAGATATCTCTCTGATAGCGTCCACAGGAAAAGCTTCGGGAGCAGGATTTCCCGCAGAAAGCGATACTACTGAGGGATCGGCGGCATACTTGAAAATTTCTCTGATAGCCGACGGTTTAAGAGTTTTTACTTTGTCAGAAATAACGTAATCCATAATATTTCAGCTTCTTTCATTTATAATACGCAGCAAAGCCGCTTCGGGAAAACAAATTGTTATCAAAAATGGATGAACAAACATAAACCCAATATAATTTTACCACATTATCCTCTCACTTGCAAGAACCGCCGCCGGCGTGCCCGCCGGTGTCAAAATCGCGCCGGCGTGCCGCCGGTGTCATGTTCGCGTTGTAAGTTATGACCATGCAAGCCCTTTTCCTCGCGATTGTAAGTTTTTCTATGGCTGCATTTTTGTGTTTACTTTAGCAGTAAAAGTCTAAATTACAGAGGGGGGGATAGGAAAGGGGTTTCCACCTTTTGACTGACGAAAGTAGAAACACTAATGAAGCATGGCTCAGGGCATGAAAGCAGAACATCCAAAATCCCTTTTGCCGCCCGCAGCGTGGATGTCTTTTTCATGGATTCAGATAATAGTGATGAAAACTGAAAAAGGTAAATTATTCATTGAGCCGTAGGTGTTATGTTTGCAGGCACGACTTGATAAAAATTATTTATATTTTTTATGAAAAATATAAAAGTGAAAAAATTGTTATTTTTCTTGCGGAAAATTTTTCATATAATTGTTTTAATATGCAGAATTATATGTTATAATAATACTAATCATCTGAAATAGTAATCAATATTATTTTCAGCTATAATTTATTAAAATTTATATCATTGTTTGTATAATACCTGAATCCGTGAAAGTCCAGAATCAAAAAGTTTCGCCAGCCTTTTCAAAGGCTGCGGGGTCCATGGGGCAGAGCCCCTGG
>ONNU01000015.1 GCA_900319255.1 uncultured Eubacteriales bacterium | reverse complement strand
TGTGATGTCTTGAGCCGATGGCATTGACCATTGTGCTGATAAATTCACTGTCGGGAGTGGGCTGGAATAGGCTTTTCCGGAAGTATTTGTCATTGTCCGTATAATCAACTGAATAGGTATCTACCGGCGGAAGTCCCAGACGTTTGCTGCGCTCTGCGGCTATATATGATATGATGCTGGAATCAAGCCCGCCGGACAGAAAAGTAAAAAGCGGAACATCCGATACAAGCTGTCTTTCAATGGAATCGGCAAGAAGCTCTCTTACTTTGATAATAGTATGAGCCTGGTCATCCTCATGCTCGTGAGCGTGAAGGGCAAAGTATCTTTTCCTGTTCATCCCGGAGCCGTCATATACCGCATATTCACCGGGAAGAAGCTCCTCGATGCCTTCAAACACACCCTGCCCGGAGGTTCTGCCGGGTCCCATGAACAAAAGCTCATACAAGCCCTGCTCCCCTATCTTCTTCGGCACGAGGGGATTTTTCAGCAGCGCTTTAAGCTCAGACCCGAACACAAGCCCCCCTGCATAGCGGTAAAAAAACAGCGGTTTCACACCTATCCTGTCACGGGCAAGGAAAAGCTGATGCTCCCTGTGATCCCATATCCCGAAGGCAAATATACCATTAAGCCTTGAAATGCAGTATTCGCCCCAGTAAAGATATGAATAAAGCACCACCTCGGTATCGCTGAGGGTCGTGAATCTTACGCCTCTTTTTTCAAGCTCGCCCCGCAGCTCACCGGTATTATAAAGCTCGCCGTTATAGACGATGGTGCATTTTTTCATTCCATAGGATCTGGTCATGGGCTGCAGACCGTTCTGTACGTCTATTACCGCAAGCCTGCGGTGTATCAGAGCTATGGGATCTTCAATGAATATCCCGCTGCTGTCAGGACCTCTGCGGGCAAGGCTCTCGGACATCCCCGCAAGTATCTCCCCGCAGTCCCTCAGCTCCAGCTCCTTATCATACCATCCTGCTATTCCGCACATAAAATTCCTCCTTGGAAGTGGTTGATAGTGGTTAGTGATTGGTTATTACCTAAAATCCGTGAAACTGACATCCCGGTTGCGAGCGGAAAAGATGAACCGTTTTCCGCTTTAATTCCCTGAGTTATACTTCATTCGTATTTCTGCTTTGATGAGTCAAAATGGTGTTTTTGCTGTTCCGCTTTCATGCCCTGAGCCATACTTCATTAGTATTTCTGCTTTGGTGAATCAAAAGACGGAAACCACAAGGGGTCCCCTTTGAGTTTTACGTATTCAGGTTTTAAGTTTTCAGCTTCCCGTCTGCTTTATGCATTGAGAGAACAAAAAGCGCTGACATTACGGTAAGGGCTATGCTTCCCGCAATGCTGACGGAGGATATCTGTCCCTCTGCTCCGCCTCCTGCTGCAAAAACCATAAGGGCAGGCCTGAATACCATACATATAATATATGTCATAGCCGCAGATAATATTGCGCTTATAAGCCTGAAAAGCATAAACTGTCCCCGCCTGAACGGGAGCTTGCCGAGAATGTCAAATATCTGCATATGAACGCACAGCCCTCCGAAGCCTGTACACAGAGAAAAGCACCATAGGGGCAGGGAATTGTCGATCACCGCCTGACAGCCGCCTGTGACCTCCATAAATGCCGGCATAAGAAATGATGCAAATCTGCCGTCAGCCCCGACGCTTATAAGAAGCTGCGCAGCCATGTCATAGATCCCGCTGCTTCTGATGACCGTTTCAGCCATCGTAAAAATCACTATCATAGCAGTCATGCCGATGATGGAATATGCCCCGTCTGAGACCGAAAGCACGATATTGCTTACCAGGGATTTCTGCGGCGCTTTTTCAGCAGAGGGAGCTTCAATTTCTTTGCCTTTTCTGAAAAGCCTTGCAAAAAGACCTGCTGCGATACCTACAATAAAGCATGATATCACCTGAGCAAGATATATCACTGCTCCTGCGGCGGTATTTCCCAGCATCACAGCACCGACTCCGGTTATCAGAAAAGCAGGACCCGGACATACGCAGAAGCACATAAGTCTTTGCGCTTGAGATGAGCTTATTTTGCCTTTTTCATACAGCACAGCCGTACATTTTGCCCCCACAGGAAAGCCCCCTGCCATACTGAGTAATATGCACGGCGTACAGCACCCCGGCAGGTTAAAAAGAGCCTTTGTCACAGGAGAAAGAAGCTCCGAGATATCATCCATAGCCCCGCTGCGAATGATAAAGGAGGACAGCGCCATATAGGGAAAAAGCGAGGGTATTATGATCCGGCAGGAATACTCCAGTCCCTTTTTCACACCCCCAGCGCAATCCGCCGGCATCAGCGTCAGCACAGCGACAATTCCTGCGACTGCCGAAACAAGCGCTGCTTTTTTTAAATACGACAAGACTTTCATTTTATCACCATCAGATTATATGCAGGGGGTGATTTTTTTATTTATCCCGGCATAAATATTGACAGAACAAATAATTCAGCGATTTATTGGGATGGTGAGCTGATGAAAAAGCAGAAAGCATCAGGCAGGCTGCATCAGATGGGCGAAAAGATAAACGGCATGAGAATGAATATCTGCGGCTGCAGCGAGGCTGATATCGAGGGCTGCGTGGGTATTGTGGAATACGGCAGCGAATGTATCAAGCTGAATGCGGGAAGATATATCGTTTCATTCAGAGGGCGTTCGCTGAGGATCTGCTGTATGAATGAACTCAGTCTTATGATCCGTGGTCATATACTCTCTATTGAATATATTATGTGAGGTCGGAATGATTGTTGTTATTTTTTTCAGATGGCTTCGGGGATATCTTTATATTCAGATAAACGGCAGCTTTCCCGAAAGATTCCTTAATCTATGCTCCAAAAGAGGTATTTCTCTATGGAAGCTTGACAGCAGCGGCGATGCGCTTAGTGTCTGCTGCAGGCTCCCGGACAGGCAGGCTGTTTTCAAAGCAGCTGAAAAAAGCGGATGCTCTGCTGAAATAAAGCAGGAAAAGGGGCTGCCCT
>ONNU01000114.1 GCA_900319255.1 uncultured Eubacteriales bacterium | reverse complement strand
CTTCATTAGTATTTCTACTTTGGTGGGTCAAAAGGTGGAAACCACAAGGGGTTCCCCCTTGAGTTTTCCCCCTTTTGCAATCCCCTTTCCTTATCCCCTTGGCAATCCGCATAAATACAGTAATTTTATATGTTTTAACCGCATAATTTCACAAATTCAGGTTATTATTATTTCCTTTGATGTTCCGACCCGGGCGGTCAGAATACCAGCTTATCTGCTTTTTCTGTTTTTATCATTGCCAGCGAGCGGGACAGGCATTTTGCTGCCTGCTGGGGAAGTCCGGCAAGTGCCTCCTTTGGTGAAGCTCCCATACCTGTCAGTATCAGCGATATTATCAGCTGTGAAAGACAGGCTATATCCTTTTTCCTGATGACCGTTATTCTTCCCGGAAGATATCTCTGCCAGTCTGCAAGCACCTGATAATCGTGATCGTCATCCTTTTCTATATTGATATGAAAAAGCTCATATTTCTTTTCCGCCTCCCGCACAAGTTCCTCGTTTGAGATATCATATTCTGTTTCCTGACCGAAAACATCCCTGATCTCCTGTCTTGTAAGGCTGCGGTGGCATTTGTCATCTCCTATGGTTATGAGAAAGCCTTTTTCTCTGCGCTTTTCATAATGATCGGTGCTTGTGAGCCTCGATGCAAAATACCATAGCAGATTATAGGATTCCCCATCATTCCCTCCCCCGCCGCCTTCAAGATAAAGCTGGGTCAGCTGCTTTATTATTCTGATATCCGCTTCAAACTGAGTAGCCTGCAGCGGGTATCTGTCGCTTTTGCAGTCCCCCACCGCCGTGCACATTACATGGGGATATTTTATGATATTGCCTTCATACAGTGACGATATGGTCTGATTCATCTGGCTTACCGCAAGCTCCTTTGCAAGATATCCCATGGACGAGGTAACGTCAAAGCCTATGATAACCGGCACTGCTATGGGAGAAGTCAGGCTGTCCCTTGATTCTCTGGGAGATATCCTGTACACGCTGCAAAAGCTGCTGACGGAGTTTGTTTTGAACACGCTTTTCACCGGGCTGCTTTCTGAGAGCTTTCTGCTTTTTTTCAGATCTGCCCAGTCCGATGCCTTATAGCTGCCGTAACCCATAAGTCTCACCCCTCTCCGTATATTTTGCTGTCGTCAGTATCAAATTCTATGAATTTCCTTTCGCCGTAGGCTTTTATCAGCGTTTCATCCCACAAGGCGAAATCCTCATATGCATCCTCCCGGGGCTTTCCTTTGATAAAGTCAGCAATAACTGCCGGTAATCTTTCACTGCCGGATACCTGACCGATATCTCCGTATCCCGAGACATTTGCAGCGGTGCGTCTTATACCCATAAGATTCATTTCCGGCTCAAGAAGGGTCTGTCCTCCCGGCATCAGGCTGTTTTTCCTTCCCGCAAGCCACCAGCCGCCGTACAGATTCGCCTGATGCAGGAACGGATTGATATACAATGTATCAATTCCGATCTGCGGATGTACAAGTCCGCTGTATTCAAGCACGCAGCAAAGATTTTCAATCCGGCTTATTATCCATGCGGTATGTCTGCCGCTGAGTCCCTGAAATAGTCTCAGGGGGTATTCGTTTTCATCCTTGGATATGACCAGCAGGCTGCTGCCGTCCCTGAGCGAAAAGCCGCCGATTATATTCGGAAAGAAATTTGACAGCTTTTTCGTATCTGCGCTGGGGTAATCAAGCATCGACGAGGTCTTTCGGAATCTTTCAGCCTTTCCCTCATCCCCCTGCGCAAAATGAAATACCACATTTCTTCTTGCGGCGTATATCTTCACCCCGTCCATCATATGGCTGTGCAGATATCTTATTTCCAGCTCCGTTCCGTCCACGCTTTCAAAGGTCATGCTCTGAGCCTTTGACCACACCCTGTCGGCGGTCTTTTTACGCTGCTGTTCGTTTTTCACCGGGCTGATAAGATCTGTCAGAGTCGAATAATAATCCCTGAAAAAATCCGTATCCTCACGGTTCAGCATATGCTTCGAGCCGCAGAACCTGCAATGCGCCGTCATCGCCGATGTATCAAGGTACATCGCAGCCCCGCAGTTTTTACAGTTCAGGCTTTTCATTTCTGACACCTCCTTTTTTGTTCGTACCTGTTTGTTATTATCTATTTGATATTATCTTTATGAACATATTATAGCACGTCTTTTTATACATTGCAAGGGTTTTTTGAAAATTTTTTTCGCACAGACGGAAAAAGCTCCCCATGACAAGCATGGGGAGTTTCTGAGCATAATCTGATTATTATTTTTCTCTGCCAAGAAGCTTATCGACAGATACTTCGAGGATATCAGCAAGCGCTACAAGCTCAATATCTGTTACATAACGGATCTGACCTTCAAGCTTTGAAAGACCCGATGCGTTCATATCCACGCCTCTTACCTGAAGCTGGGCAAGCAGCTCTTTCTGTTTCATTCCCTTTTTCTTGCGAATCTCCTCAACCCGTACACCAATAAGGTTACGGTCGCCCAGTGCCTGCTTACGCAATCTCATGGATTACACCTCACAATAAAATATGACCAAATAAATTATAAAACATCGACAATAAAATAACAATTGTCATAGTGCTTAAATAATGCTGTTGAAAATTATACAATATATAGAGATTTCTTTGTTTTTGATACAAAAAAGCACTATTTTACTTGTTTAAATTGTAAATCGCACTGTGCAGTTTGTATATAATCTATATAATATTTTGTCAACTGTTCAAATTATTTATTAAATTAATGATTTAAAATATATGAACAATTTGTGAATACACTGTAAACTTTTTAGTACAATGGTCATATTTATATTATAGAATTTTCTCAAAGAATTATTATTAATGCGGTATAGCGGATAATTCTAAATTGAAATAATAGCATAATAATAACTAT
>ONNU01000303.1 GCA_900319255.1 uncultured Eubacteriales bacterium | reverse complement strand
GGCTGCAGGGGTCCAGGGGGCAGAGCCCCATGGTCGCACGCCGCAGCGTGCGAAATCCCCAAAACCGCCGCAGGCGGTCAAAGAAAACCAGGCAGCGGCGAAGCCACGCTGCCGGAAAAGACCGAAGGAATCTTCCTAAACAAAAAAACCAAGCACTACCCATTTCCCTCCAGTCATACCCAAAAATTCCCCCATCCCATCACAACAAGCAGCGGCAAAGCCTCGTTGCCGGAAAAGACCGAAGGAACCTTCCAAAACGAAAAACTAAGCACTACCCATTCCCCTGACAGGCAAAAGCTCAGAATTTTACTGTAATACTCCCTCCGTCACGGCGTTCCGCCGTGCCACCTCCCTCGAGGAGGGAGACAGAAGAAAAGAATAAATAATAAATAATAAATAATAAATAAAAATAATATGACCTCTCTCCGTTTTGCTTACGCTCAGAACTCTCCCATTCAGGGGAGGGGGACCGCACGCGCAGCGTGTGGTGGAGGGGTTAAGCGTCAGTGGTGCCGGCTAAGAGAATAGAGAATAGAGAATAACCCGACACACCAAACCAGTAATTTTCAAAGTGCAGCGAGAAAATGACGGACGGAAAGGTCAAAAAGCTGACGGATCCAGCCATTCATCGGCTTTTCTTTAAGCTATAGCCTGCTTGTGCGGCTGCCGTTAAAATTGAATCAGTAAAAAAAACAGCCGATGAACCGGTAAGTCATGGTTCATTGGCTGTTTTTGTATATGGGGTAGGAAGCAATGCTGCCAGCTACGCATCGCCTCGGAGAGGGGGAACTTTAAGCCTCCCTCTCCGAGGGAGGTGTCACGGCGGTACGCCGTGACGGAGGGAGTATACTACGTTTTATCTTTAAATGCCAGCATTGGGGTAGAGGAATTAGTTTTTGGATATGAGTTTGGGGGATTTTTTCCGGCATCCGTCCGGCAGCGTGGCTGCGCCGCTGCCTGCTTTGGTTTGGGGCTTTACTTTTTTGGTTTGTGAGTAGTTGAACTTTTTTCTTCTTTTTTTTTTTTTTTCTCGCTGCGCTTTGAAAATGACGGCTTTTTTATTATTTCAACTTATTCTTTTTGACTGCCTGCGGCAGCTTTTTTGGGGGGATTTCGCTGCCTGCGGGCAGCGACCAGGGGTTCCACCCCTGGACCCCGCAAGCCTTTTGAAAAAGGCTTGAGCGAAAACTTAACAGCCTTTCAAAGCTTCTCTTATTGCGTTCAATATAGTTTCCGTCTCCGCAAGCGCACCTTTCCCTACACTTCCGCATGCAAGCCTGCCCTCTCTCGGCTCAACGATCCCATATCCATATTCCCTCAATATCCCTATATTCCTCTGCGTTATCGGATTCTCATACATATCCGTATTCATCGCCGGACAAATTATCGCCGGCTTTGTACTATAAGCAAGCATCACGCTTGAAAGCATATCATCAGCTATCCCGCCCGCAAGCTTTGCAATGATATTCGCGCTTGCAGGAGCTATCACCGCAAGATCAGCTCTCTGCGCAAGGGATATATGCTCCACAACAGACGGGTCATAGTCTGCGAACATATCGGTATGTACTTTATTTTTGGTCAGTGTCTGGAATGTCAGCGGACTGATGAACTGAGTTCCGGCTTTTGTCATGATGACATGGACGCTGCAGCCCTCTTTTGTGAGGGTATTTGCGATATCGGCTGCTTTATATGCAGCGATGCTGCCGGTCACGCCTAATACTATGTTTTTCATTTATTGTCATCTCCTGTAAGCGCAGCTGCGATGCCGTCGGCAATTGCTTTTTTGCCGCAGAATCTCAGCTCTTTTTTATTTCTGTCGATAAGGAAGCCCTCATGCATACCCTTTTCAACGGTAGTATAATCATTTGCTAAAACATAATCGCATCCGTTTTTTTCAAGCAGCGAAAAGGCTGTATCAACGAGTTCCTCATGGCTTACTCCGTCAAGAAGCTTAAAGCCGACTATTTTTGCATCGGGAAGGAGCTTCCTGAAAACGGGCATGATCTTCGGCGTTTTTTCCATCAGCAGCACCGGGTCGCCGGCGGAGGAAGGCAGTTTATTATATTTTTTCAGAAGATCCTCATTTTCAAAAAGCGAATTGATATCGAAGCCTCCGTTTCTTACTGCATTTTCAAGAATATCGGTGCTGATGACCGAGCGCACTCTGAAATCGCTGACAGCCATACAATGTACAACAGCGTCGATCTTATATTTCCCGCAAAGCTCAGTCGCCGTATCCAGCAGCGCCTGTGTTGAAAAGGCAGGAACAGCAGTTATTTTTTCATGCTGAGGCATAACGGCGCCGCTGCCGTGGACATAGAGGATTTTTCCCACGCTTTCCTTTTCAGCAAGAGCCAAAGCGATCAGACTTCCCAGCATACCTGTACTTGTATTGGTAATACTTCTGATCCTGTCGATAGGTTCTTTAGTTCCGCCGGATGTAACGATAATATTTTCAAGCATTTACAACACCTCCGAAAAAGCCTTGTATTTTTTCCTTATTGAGATCTTCACCGATGACAATGATTATTTCCTGACCGTTATCAGCAGGCGTGAGGCTGACAGCGCCCTTTGCGGCATTCAGCTCAAACCATTTATTATCCTGTCTTGCAAAGCCCTTGACACGGAATATTCTCCCTGCGTCCATATTTTCCAGAAGCTGCTTTGCTGTTTTTTCAGCTTCATCCGGAGATATACCGGTATTCATAAAATAGAGAGAGGAAAAGCCCCGGGTGTCACGGAATTTTTTGACGAAGGAATTTTTCCTGCACCCGCATTCAGCGAAGTCTTTCATATCGTCATCGGTAAAGCTATCCCAGCTTTTGCTGACAATTATATCATCAATTTCGTTTCCTGCCCCGATAGAGGAAAGCGCGCAGCGGATCAGAGAAACGGTATTTTCAGCTGTCTGCGCAGGATACAGCTGAGTTTTTGAAAGTATTATCCTTCCCGCATGAGCGCACTGAGAGCCGAGCATATATTCCGAAAGCTCCGAAAGATCATCTCCCAGCGAAAGCGCAGCGTCAGCGACCGTAAGCACGCTGCCGGGTTCATACATACGGTCAAGGGGATCCTCACGGAGGCTGTCGAAAAACTCATCGGTATCAAAAAGCCCGGAGGGTTCGATAATAACTCTCTGACAGCCGCACATAGCGAGAGCGATAAGCTTGGTTTTAAATCTGCGCATATGGCAGTCCCTGTCGCAGGCACCCGCCACAGATTCAAGAATGCAGCCCATTTTTTCAAGCTCGGCCAGCAGCATGACATCGACATTAACAGCGCCGTGGTCATTGATAAGCAAGCCTGTTCTGACATTACGGGAAAGGAAATATTCCGCATATTTTTTAAGAAAGGTAGTTTTACCAGCGCCCAGGAACCCGGTAACAAGATCCGCCTTTATCATAAGAAGCGCTCCTTTCTGAAAGCGGTATCAAAGAACATATTCAGACAGCATTCTGCCGATAAGACCTATATTGACAGCGCCCTTGAATTCAAACTTAGCCTCGAAGCCGTTAGAGAACACGATCATCAGTTCCGCATCGGGAATGATCTCAGCAAAGCCGGGAGTCTGCACAGAGAAATACTGAATTTTTGAGTAAGGCATAGTACCGAAGGATTTTCTTCTGCCGGTAAGTCCCTGAACATCGACAGAGATTATTCTTTTATTAGTAAAGATAAGCTGATCGCGGATAGTTTTAAAAGCGAGAATGATCTGTTCACCGTTGATAAGCAGCCCATTGACTTCATCCCGAACCTCCTCAATGCTGATAGGTTTAAGATTCCACACAGAGCTCTGATTAAAATTTATAGGCATAAAAAATTCCTCCTGAAAAAACAAACTGAAAGGGCAATACCTGCGCCCGCCGGTGTCAGAATCGCGTTGCAAGCTATGACCATGCAAGCCCTTTTCCCCGCGGCTGTAAGATTTTTCTATTGGCTGCATTTTTGTCGGTCTGCAATAGTGTTCCTGTTGCCAGCCATCATTTTACACTCAGCACAGCATCCCTTATTTCTTTTTATCCAACACCCTAATTCTACCACATCCCTCCCGCAATTTCAACCTACCCCCGCCAGCGCCAGCGTGACGCTGGACCCATGTTCGAGGGATAGGTCTGACAATGCTTTACTTTTGTTCTCGCGTGTTATACTTTGATGTGATTGGGAAATAAAATAATTCCAAAGCCGGCTCTTTATCAAAGCCCCGGAAATATTTTACTGAAATATTTTACACGAACCTGCCGCCGGCGGTCGGTGTAAAATATTTCTGGGAGTTTTCGTAGGAGCCGGCTGAGGATTATTTTATTTCCCCTTACCATCCAAGTATAACACGCGGGGGCGAAAGTAACGCATTGTCAGACCTGCC